>JBKJXT010000103.1:0-9689 GCA_046716205.1 Actinomycetota bacterium | reverse complement strand
GCTATCACCAAGGCGATCACGACCGCAAGGAAGACCGGCAGACCCGCTCCGCCCTCGCCGCTCAACAGCCAGACCACGTAGATCGCCAGCGTTCCGATCTCGGCCTGCGCGAAGTTGAGCACGCGCGTCGCCTTGTAGACGAGCACGATCCCGAGCGCGATCAGCCCGTAGGTCGCTCCCTCTGCGATGCCGGCGAGAACAGCGTTGATGAGGCGATCCATGATGCCCGCCCGTTACCGGGCCAGATCGACGCAGCTATCGCTGGGGTGGGCCTGCTTCCACACGCCACGGTCCGGGACCAGCTCGAAGATGTTCGCGCGCCACGCACCCATGCGGAGCTTGTTGCGCGTGAAGTCCGAGCCGCACCCCGGGAACGATTCGGATGCGGACTCCTTGTAGGAGTTCAGCATGGCGAACAGACCCGAACGGGTTGGGTTGGGCCCGAGCTTGAGCAAGATCCGGTGCGTCGCCTTCGCGCTGAGGTAGGAGCTGTAGTCGAAGTCGTCCGGCGGCGGGTCCTGCTCCGGCGAGTACTTCTTGAAGATGCTCACGAACTGCTGGATGTCGCTGTACCACGGCAGGTTCTTATGCTGGCGGATCTCTTCGTCCTTGTACGTCGTGCATTCGCACGCCGGATTGAAGTGATGCAGGACGACCGCCTTGGAGTTCTTGAGCGCAGCCGCGACGATGTTGAACCCGGCGACGGGGCTGACCGCCGTCCACGTCGGGTTGTAGGTCGCCTTCTTCTGGTTCAGCATCGTGATCCAGATGTTCGGCGTCGTGAAGTTGTTGATCACCTGGACGTTCTTGTCCTCGAGGTCGTAGTACACGCTCTGGAACGACCTCTCGTCCTTCTGGACCGTTCGCTCCACGGCCAGCGTGACGCCGAGCTTCTTGAGCTCGTCCTTGTAGGCGTCCATCCCGGCTTCGAAGTACGGCGAGTTGACGCGGATGCCGCCGTAGGCGACGTCCTTGCCGTACCGCTTCACGAGGTACCGCGCGAGGAAGCGATGCTGTGCCTCGTAGGTCGGTCCGGCGAAGATGTTGTACTTGCGTCCCCCGAGGTCACGGTCGCTGGTGGGTCCGTGGAAGTAGGGGACCTGGCGCTTCTCTGCCCACTCCGACACCGACACGATCTGGTCGGTCCCGGCGGCTCCCTGGAACATGAACGCGCCGTTCTTCGAGCACTGCTCGACCGCGTTACGCGCTCCGACCGGGTTGTACTGGTCGTTCACGGCGATGAAGCGAACCTTGCGGCCGTGGATGCCGCCGGCGGCGTTCACCGAGTTGAAGTAGAACTGACCGAAGCGGTCGGGGTGATGCGGGATCGGTGCCGCGCCCGTGATCGGGACGTGTGCGCAGATCGTGATCTGGGAGTTGGTGACGCCCTGGGTCTCGTCCTTGAAGATCGACGCCACGGTGCCCGGCCCGCCCGTTGGCCCAACCGTCGGCACGCCGCTGGGTCCGACCACGCCCCGCCCCGCACCGGGAGGAAGGTTGCCGTCGGGTCCAGGGAGGTTAGGGTCGGGCAAGCCTGTGCCGGAGGTGTTGTTCTCGGTGCCGCTTCCGGCAACGACGGTCACCGGCACCTTCAAACCACACGCCGTCGCCAGGAAGGCGGCGGAGAGGAATAGAACAGCGGCTCTCTTCACTGGCAGATCCCTCCGACGTTCATCAGCTCGGAACTTCATTGGTGCAGCCTCGCCGTGCAGAACAATCTTCTTGCTCGCGATGCGTTATCCCTGCTCGGGGATGCACACCCGGCATCCGGTCAGCCCTGCTGCGCGCGCCTCGTCTTGGCCCATCGGGGTCGGCGACGCCGAGCGAGCGACCAAGCGGCAGTCGGGCCGGTGGAACGTGGACGTCCCCTTGGTCACCAACACGAAGCCATTGCTGGATGCCCCGTTGGTCGCGGCCCGTGCGTCGGCCATGCGCGTCACGGCGAGGGAATCGATCGACCCCCGCAGGCTGATCAGCTCGGCGCGCAGATCGGCCTGCACCCGAAGCAGAACATAGACGCCCAGGGTTACACCCCCGAGCGCGAGGAAGGCCAGCCCGACCATCCCACCGGAGATGAGGTAGGGGGTCTGGGCGACCTCGATGTTGTTCTTGGCAACACCGTCGTAGCCCAGGTACAGCGCGATGGCGCCGAGGATGAGCATGCCGACACCGACGTACAGCGCCAGGCGCGCAGGACGCTGCGCCGGGTCAGGCTCGGCGAGCGCTTGGGGTGAAACGGTCTTGACGATGGGTTCGGTGGTGGTCTTCTCGGCCATGGATAGACCTCATGGATCGACGGCAAGCAGGGTTCGGATGGTAAACGATTCGTTGTCCGGATGGAAAAACCCTTCTCAGTTGGTCGCAAACGAGCGGACCGGTTCCGTCTTGTCGGGAATCGCAACGTCCGTGAGAGCCCCCATTGGCCATTTCGTCCAGGGGCGAGGGGTTCCCGGCCTCAGTCCAGGGGGCGCAGAACGACGCCCGTGGCGGGCTTGGGGATGAAGTAGGTCGACTTCTGCGGCATCGCGTCGCCGGCTTCGGCCACAGCCCTGACGGCATCGAAGTGCATCGGGGCCAGCAGGAACGCGACCGAGGCATCGCCCTGGGCGATCGCGGCAACGGCCTCGTGGGGATGGTGCACGAACCGGGGGGTCACTCCGCCCAGCAGCCGGTCGAAGACCAGGTGGTGCAGGACGCTGACATCGAGGTCGCGCCAGGCCTGCGAGCGATCCGGGGGCAGCGCCTCCCGCTCCAACGCCTCGTCGGCCACGGTCAGCAGCCACGACCTGATCCCGTCGGTCAGGCCGAAGACCCGAGCCTTCGCCGCCCGCTCGGCGACCTCGGCCGCCAGCGAGTCGGGATCGGTCGCGTCGGGCAGCGACTCGACGTCGAACGCGTCGCCCAGCTGCCTTAAAACATCGTCGGCGGTGATCCCGGTCAGGACCCGGTGGATCGGCAGCAAGGACGGGCCGAAGCGCGAGGCGTCGACGAGGTACATCAGTTGCTGGTCCCAGGGCCCGCTCCCGTCGCTCTCCCGGCGCTCGACGCGATAGCGCTCGGCGGTTCGGTGGCGATGGTGGCCGTCGGCGATCACGATCTGCGCCTTGGAGACCGACCGCGAGACCGCCTCGATGTCACGCGCCTCGGTCACGCGCCACACGACGTGCTCGATCCCGTCGGGAGTGACGAAGCTTGACTCCGGTTCGCCCGCGCAGACGCGATCGAGCGCCTCCCCGGCCGCGGGGTCCTCGCCTTCGTACACGCAGAAGATGCAGTCCAGGTTGGTGGCGGTCGCGCGCAACAGCGCAAGGCGATCGTCCACGATGTCGGCGTAGGTGCGTTCGTGGGGAAGGACCCCGCCGTCGGAGGGCTCGCCGAGGCCGACGGCCGCGAGCACGCCGCGAGAGATCCGCGGCTCGTCGCCGATCCGGTAGCGCATCTCGTAAACCGTCAGCGAATCGCTCTCGTCCTCGCACAGGACGCCGGCGGCGCGCCAGGACTCGAGGAGACCGCGCGCCCTCGTATACTTGTTCGTCCGCTCGTCGTCGCCCGGCTCTTCGCGGCCGAGGACCAAGCGGACGATGTTGTACGGGCTGGCTTCCTCGAGCACGTCGCGGTCCACGTCGGAGATGACGTCGTAGGGCGGCGACACCACACGAGCAAGCTCGCCGACGGCAACAGGATCGAAACGGAGTCCGCGGAAGGGAGCTATCTCGGCCACGGGTTGCTGTATAGCAGGCGCGCAGGGAGGCGGCGAATGACGTTGCGGACGCGGAGCACGGCGTGATCCTTGCGCAGGCGTTCTCGCGTTTCGTGTTCGACCTCGACGGTGTGATCTGGCGCGGCAACCAGCCGATCGAGGGCGCGCCCGCAACCGTGCGAGCGCTGCGCGACGCCGGCAAACGCGTCGCGTTCGTCACCAACAACTCCGGTCTCACCGGCGAGCGGTACGCGAAGAAGCTCAACGACATGGGCGCCGGCGGCGCCGTTGAGGAGATCGTGTCGAGCGCCGACGCGACCGCGCGCCTGCTGCAGAAGGAGATCCCGGGCATCCGGGGGCGAGCGGTGATGGTGATCGGCGGCGAGGGGCTGCGCGTCGCACTCGAGCCACTCGGCGTGCGGATCGTGGAGGGGGAAGAGGCCCTTGATGCATCTGTCGTCGTCGTCGGCATCGACCGCGCACTCACCTACGACAAGCTCCGGATCGCAACGCTGGCGATCCGAGACGGCGCAACCTTCGTCGCCTCGAATACAGACGCCACCTATCCGATCGCAGAGGGGTTGATCCCCGGCGCGGGCGCGATCGTCGCGGCGCTGGTCACGGCGACCGGCGTGCAGCCCTTGGTGGCGGGCAAGCCGCAACCGACCTTGCTGGAGGTAGCGGGTCAGCGGCTCGGCGGCGCGCCCGCCTTGATGATCGGCGATCGGGTCGATACCGACATCATGGCCGCACTCGCCGCCGGATGGCCCTCGGCGCTGGTGCTCACCGGGGCGACCGGCGTGCCGGATCTCGCCGCTGCGGCGGCGTGGCCCGACTTCCTGATCAGGCGGCTGCCCGACCTACTCGCAGATCTGCCGCACCCACAGGTGCGGCCCGCGAGCGGACCCGACCTCCCGCAGATCGCGTCGCTGTTGCACGGTGGCGGGTTGATGTCGGGCGCAGCGCGCGAACGACTCGGGCGAACGATCGTCGCGGAAGCCGATCGCAAGTCGATCGGGACGGCATCGTGGGAGTTGCTGCCCAGCGGTGCGCTGCTGCGCTCGATCGCCGTGCAAGACACGCGGCGCGCGAACGGAGTGGGCACCCTCATCGTTGCGGCGGCGCTCCGGCGGATCCTGGAGATGGGTCAACGGGATGTGTACCTGCTGACCGAAGGGGCCGCGCCGTTCTTCACCTCGTGCGGGTTCCGCGAGATCGACCGCGACGACCTGCCCGACGACCTCGCGGACCATCCGCAGGTCGTGCGCGAATGCACGGTTGGCGCGCATGCCATGCACCTGCGGTTGCCGCCGCGTGTCCCGGCCTGATCTACATCTAGATCCAGGGCGGCGGGAGCGCCGCGCGTCGTCTGGGGCGGAAGACGAACAACAGCGCCATCCCGGCCACGAAACCGCCGATGTGTGCCAAGTAAGCGACGCCGCCCGCGTCGGCAGGCGCGCCGACACCGCTGAACACCTGCAGCACGAACCACAGACCCAGCACGACGAACGCGGGGATCTGCGGGAGCCCGATGAAGAACCCCAGGAGCACAAGCGTGGTGACGCGCGCCCGCGGGAACATGATCAGGTACGCGCCCAGCACCCCCGCGATCGCCCCAGACGCCCCGATCAAGGGGACGACCGAATCTCGCGCCGCGTAGGACTGCGCCAGCGTCGCGGCCAGACCGCACAACAGATAGAACACCAAGAACCTGCCCCGGCCCAGCGAGTCCTCCACGTTGTTGCCGAAGACCCACAGGAACAACATGTTGGAGCCGATGTGCAGCAAGCTCGCGTGGAGGAACATCGACAGCAGGATCGACCACCACACGCTCTTGTTGGGACATCCGTTGCCCAGCCGGCCATCGAATCCGTCCTGCTGGAACCGGCCACGCTGGCGGGCTTCGATGTCGTCGAGCGCCCGGCGCGCTTCGGCGTCCGCGAGACTCTCGCGGTGCGTGACCTCGTAGGGGATAGCGGCTCGGCAGATGAAGTAGGTCGTCTGCTCCAGCGCCGATCCGCGGATCACCGGCTCGGTCAGGAACACCCCGATGTTCAGCAACAGCAGTATCGGGACGATGACCGAGCGCCGGTGCGTGGGGTTGTCGTCGCGCAGCGGGATCATCGCGCCGGCTCAGAACAGGCGTCGCAGCAACATGAGATCCGAGGCCGATGCATCGACGCGTACCTTGCCCGTCAGGAAGGCGAACCCAACATTCAGACGCCGGTCGATCAGTGCGATGAGATCGTCGGAGCGTGCGGTGATGCGCACGTCGGCGCTCTCGTTGGGGGCTACTTGTTTGAGCCCGGCAAGCTTGGCGCTCTTCATGGACGCGAAGAATGCGGTGTTCAGGTCGGGTACGACACACAGGATCGTTCGATCCGGGATCGCTGCGGGGTCTGCGGAGGCGCCCGCCAGCGCCTTCATCAGGGAGCGAATCGACCGCTCAACGTCCTCTACAGCAGCCACTGGGGCGCCACGATAGCACCGGGGGGAAGGGCTCCGAGGCAGCACGGCCCGCGCGTCAGCGCCGGTTATAGTTGAGCGGATGGAACTCCCTCTCAGCGAAGAAGAGCTCGAGCGCCTCGAGTCGCTCCCGCTCGAGGAGCGCGCCGTCGTGCTGGAGGAGCTCGAGCGCAGCCTGCGCGCGGCGCTAGACGACGCAGCGACCGGGTGAGCCCGGGCGCGGTGAGCGCTCACGTGACGCGGCGGTTCGCCTCACGAGGCGGAGAGAAGCTCGACGGGGCGCTCGACTCCTTTCGCCTCGACGTCCGAGGCCTGCGCGCGCTCGACGCCGGCGCCGCGACGGGCGGGTTCACCGACTGCCTGCTGCAGCGGGGGGTGCACGAGGTCGTTGCGGTCGATGTCGCCTACGGAGCGCTTGATTGGAAGCTGCGCAACGATCCGCGTGTGAACGTGATGGAGCGAACGAACATCCGCTCGCTCGACGCTGCCTCGATCGGCGGCCCCGTCGAGCTGGTGGTTGCCGATCTCTCCTTCATCTCGCTTCGTACGGTCGCCGGATCGCTCGTCGGTGCGTGCACAGACGACGCGCACCTCGTGTTGATGGTCAAGCCGCAGTTCGAGCTGCCGCGCGCCGACGTCCCGCGCGGGGGAGTGGTGAGAGAGCCAGCAGCCTGGCTCACCGCGACCGTATCCGTCGTCGAGACCTACCGGGCGCTGGGATGCGGCCTGGCCGGCGCCGTCGCCTCGATGCTGCCGGGGCCGAAGGGCAACCGCGAGTTCTTCCTCCATCTCGTGCGCGGTGCGCCGGATGTCGGCGATGCGGTCCTTGCAGCCGCGATCGAGGCCGCGCCGTGAAGCGGGTCGGGCTTTTCCTGCATGCGTCCCGCGCGGAGGCCACCGGAGCCGCGCGGTGGCTCGCCGACACGCTTGCGTCGCTGGGCGTGGAGGTCTACGCGCTGGACGACGACGCGAAGCGGATCGGCGTTGCCAGCGTGATCGAACAGCGCGCCGTGTTCCGCGACGATCTCGATCTGGTGTTCGTGCTTGGTGGGGATGGAACATTGTTGCGCGCTGCAGGGACGCGCGAGATTCGGAACGCGCCGCTGCTGGCCGTGAACCACGGACACCTTGGGTTCCTGTCGACGATCGAGCGGAGCGCGCTACAAGGACAACTCTCCTCCATCGTCGCCGGCGAGTATTCGGTCGAAGAACGCGCGATGCTCCACTGGCAAGTGGGCCCCGAACGTAGTCTTGCCGCCGCAGGGTGGGCGCTCAACGAGGTCATCGTCGCCCGCAACGAGGTCGGACGCGCCATCCGTTACTCGATCGAGATCGCGGGTGTGCCGCTCGTGACGCTCACTGCCGACGGCGTGATCGTTGCGACCGCAACGGGCTCGACCGCGTACTCCTTCTCGGCAGGCGGTCCTCTTGTGTCGCCACGGCTCGAATGTCTGATCGTGACTCCCGTCTCGCCGCACGGCGTGTTCGGGCGCGCCGCGGTTGTCCCACCCGACGAGTCCGTCGTGCTGCGCCTGCATCCCAACGACGACGGCGCGTCGCTGTCGGCTGACGGTGGCGACGCGCGCTCACTGCCCGGCGGCGCGACGATCACGTTGCGGTCCGGCCCCGAGCGACTGAAGCTCGCGAAAGTGGCTCCGTCGCCGTTCTGGCGGCTCGTCCGCGAGAAGTTCGGCCTGGCATCGGAGCAAGGATGAAACGACGCGGCGCCACCATCGACCCCCCGCGCAGGGGCCTGCGCCGCCGGCGTCGCTCCGGCATCGAAGGCGTCGCGATGATCGATGCGCGGACCAAGAACATGCTGCATCGCCTCACCGGTGGCGAGATCGCGATCATCCTGCACGAGGACCTGGACCAGGCGGCGGCCGAAGGGCTCGTGGAGCGCGGCGTGGTCGCGGTGGTCAACTGCCACCGCTCCGTCAGCGGGCGTTACCCCAACGCGGGGCCCCTGGTGCTGGAGCGTGCGCACGTCCCCTTGATCGACGCCGTCGGCGAGGAGATCCTGACGCATGTCAGCGAAGGCGACCGGATCGCGATCCGGGGAACCGACGTCTTCAAAGGAGACCAGCTCGTCGCCTCCGGCACACTGCTGTCGGGAGAAACGCTCGAGCACCAGATCTCCAACGCGACACTCGCGATCGGCGAAGAGCTCGAACGGTTCGTCCGCAACACGATGGACTACCTGACCGCCGAGCGCGACCTCGTGCTCTCCGGCGCCGGGATGCCGGAGCTCCAGACAAAGATCGCTGGACGTCCCGCGGTCGTGGTCGTGCGCGGGAACGAATACCGGGCGGACCTGGCTACGTTGCGTGCCTACATCAAGGACATGCGCCCGGTGCTCATCGCCGTCGACGGAGCAGCAGATGCGCTGCTGGAATCAGGCCATAGGCCCGACATCATCATCGGGGACATGGATTCGATCTCGACGACGGCGCTGACGTGCGGCGCCGAGATCGTCGTACACGCCTACCCCGATGGCCGCGCGCCGGGGATGGAGCGGGTCCAAGCGCTCGGCGTGAAGGCGCAGACCTTCGCGAGCGCGGGAACATCCGAGGACATCGCCCTGCTCATCGCATACGACAACGACGCGGATCTCATCGTCGCAGTCGGCGCGCACGACAACCTCGTCGAGTTCCTGGACAAGGGTCGCTCGGGGATGGCCTCGACGTTCGTCGTGCGGCTGAAGGTGGGACCGAAGCTCGTCGACGCCAAGGGGGTCAACCGTCTGTATCGCTCGCAGGTCAGGACCCGAGACATGGTGGTTCTCGTCGGATCGGCATTGATCGCGATGTTCGTCGCGGCGGCGGCTTCACCCGGACTTCGGCTCTGGGTCCAACAACTCGGCGACCTGATCCATGACCTGTTCCGATGATAAATCTCCGATATCACATCGTGTCCTTGGTGGCCGTGTTCCTGGCGCTGGCCGTCGGCGTCGTCGCGGGCACCACCGTGATCAGTGAGAACCTGGTATCCGATCTCGAACGGCAGCGCGCAGACCTCAATCGCAACAAGGATCAGCTGGAGGCCGAGCGCGATGCGCTGCAGAGCGAGCTCGATCTGTGGGAGACGTTCGGTCGCTCGCACGAACCGGGTGCGATCAGGGGCAAGCTCTCCGGTCGCACCGTCGTGTTCCTCACCAAAGCGGATGTGCAGACCGAGTTCGTCGACCGCCTGGAAGACGTGGTGGTGAACGCCGGCGGACAGCTCGGCGGGCAGGTGTCGTTCACGCTGAAATGGCAGCTGGACGAAGCCACGCCCCGCGCGCAGCTCGCCCTGGCGATCGGGGAACCAGAACCCGAACAGACCGAGAAGTTGCTGGCCGATGCAGCGGCCGCGCTCGCAACGAGATTACGCACCGCCAGCGATCCTTCGGTTGGATCCGATCTGCTGAGCCAGTTCCAACGCGCCGGTTTCGTGACGCTGCACGATGTCGCGCCGGGGCCGTTCCCGCGTCGCGACACGCTGCTGGTCTTCGTGTCGCCGGGGACCACCAACTCCCTCCCCC
>JBKJXT010000102.1:0-2884 GCA_046716205.1 Actinomycetota bacterium | reverse complement strand
GCCTTGTGGAAGCCTTCGATGACCGCGTCGTTGAGGGCGCGCACGGTGAGCAGCTGCAACTGATCCCACGGCAGGGTGTTCGGCAGGCCGTTGCCGCTGAACGACAATGAGGTCACCGGCGCGCCGGCGCGCAGGAACTGCAGCTGTCCGGCGCCGGTGAGCGAGACGGTCACGATCTGGCCGTCGGCCGGCCTGGCCGACAGACGCACCTCGATCGTGTCCTCGGCCAGCGAGGTGCCTTCGCCGACGATCGTGCTGCCACCGCTCTCGACGAGCACGATGGCCGGGATCTCGCTGGAGAAGATCTGCGCCCGCACGCTGATCATCTGGACGGCCGAGAACATGCTGATCTCGAACCGGGTTCCCGGGTCGTTCGGGAGCACCGTCCACGGCTTGTCGAGCTTGAGCGTGTTGCCGTCGAGGACCTCCAGGATGAGGCGAACCTGGCCGATCACCTCGTCGGGACCGGCGACGATCTTGATCAGGCGCCCGCGCAGGCTCTCGGGCAGGCTCGCGGACGAACAGGTCGTCGAGCTCGGCGACGAGCACTCCGGGAACGCTTCCCACGGCAGGTCGAAAACGCCCACGTGGAGCAGGCTGTAGTCGTCCGCGCTGATGTCGGGGTCCGGGATGGGGTCGTGGTTGGAGGCGGCCAGCACGATCCCGCGGATGACGCCGATGCCGGGATCGGGCACCGATACGCGATGCTGGATGTCGCCGAGGTCGGGAATGGTCTGCGCGCCGTCGTTCACTGCGATGTAAACGGTCTGCGGGACCCACCAGTTGTCGCTGGTGAACGTGAGGTTGATGCCAGCCGCCACCTCGTCGCCGCCGGGGGTGATCGTGTCGACCTGGATCACGGCGCTCGACGGCGTGAGGTTGTCGGTCACCGTGACCTGCGCCACGTCCTGCTTGCCCAGGCCGTTAACGAAGGTGATCCGGTAGGTCGTGCCAGTCTTGCGCACCTCGACGTCGTCGAGCCCGATGGTGGACAGCGCCTCGAGCGCGAGCTCGACCTGCTCGGCCGTCGCGTTGAACGACAGCGGATCGGTCTGCTGGCCGTTGAAGGTGAGGCGGAAGGTCCCACCGGTGGCCGCGGTGAGCCGCACGACCTGGACCTCGTTACTGCGCGTGGTGAGGCGCGCGAGCGTGTCGGGGTTCAGGAACATGAGGCCTTCCGGCGCGCCGATCTGCACGACGACGACGTTCGGGCCGCCCTGCACCAGGGTCTCCGCCGACGCCGCCGCGTCCGCGTTCGGCACGGTCGTGGTGAGCGTGTCCGAGGAGATGCTCAGCTCGCCGACGTCGATGCGGCGCAATGCGACGACGAACTCGATGCGGTAGGTCGTGACTTCGTCGGTGGACTTGGAGACCGCGACGTTGCCTTCGCCGATGTTGCTCAGATCCTCGAGCGCGTCGCGGAGCTGGTCGCTGGTCGCGTTGTGCGGAAGGGCGATCGTCTCGCGGTCCTCGCCTACATCGATGATCCCGTTGCGGTTACGGTCCCAGATGAAGCGCAGGCGGAACTGACCGCCGGTCGGCGAGCCCGAAAGCGTCACCCGCTTGATCTCGTTGAACGGACCGCCGCCGATCGGAGGCCGCGCGAGCGCGACCGTGTAGCTATCGATCGTTCGCTGCGCGAGGTAGGTAGCCAGGTTCGCCTTCACGAACGCCACGGTCGGATCCGTTCGCTGGATCACGAGCGTCTGACCGCCGGATTCGCGGACCACGACCGCCGGCTCGTCGTTGTCGACCACGTTCGCCGAGACGCCGACCGCTTTGAGCCCGTCGTAGGACGGTAGATCGCCGGCGCTCTGGATCGTGGATTCCACGCTGTGGGTCACGATGCCGCTGTGGCCGAGCAGGTCGTTGGAGATCACGCCGTTGGCCGGGGTCGGACCCTGCACGCTGAACAGGTCGGTGCCCAGGCCGCCGGTGATGATCGTCGCGAAGCCGATGCCTGTGGACAGGATGAAGAAGCGGTCGTCACCCTCGCCGCCGTCGACCTCGAGGAACTCGATGTTGATGAAGTTGACGTTGAGCCCGGCGCCGTACACCCCGTCCTTGGTCACCACGAAGTCGTCGCCGAACTCGGTGCCGATCACGATCACGGTGTCTAGCCCGTCGCCGCCGTTGATGTTGACCGGCGCGTTCACGGCGTACTGGATCGTGTCGGCACCGGCGTCGCCGCTGAGGTCGGTGAGCTCGCGCTTGTCGTCCTGCGAGCCGGCGAGCGCGAAGGCTTGGATGATGAAGGTGTCGTCATCGTCGCCGCCGTTGAGGCTCAGCACGGCGGTGTTGTGGAAGACGATGAACGTGTCGTCACCGCTGTCGCCGTTGATCGTCATCGGGTTGCTGATGCCGCTGCTCAGCCAGCCGCGCGTCGTCTCGATCGTCGCGAAGCCGTCGCCGGGCTTCACGCCGGCGAGCGCCGGCGTGCGGCGGGACTTGTAGAGTTGGCCGATCTGGAAGCTGTCGTCGCCGTCACCGGCGTTGATGGTGATCAACGCACGCGTGTCGTCGATGTAGAAGCGGTCCTGGCCGTCGCCCGCCTCGATCTCGATCGCTTCGAGCCTGCGGTTGTAGTTCACGCGCTCGACGGGATCGTCGTCGGCGATCGCGTGTGGGTCCTGCGCGTTGATCAACGCGATGAACGCCAGCGAGCGGTCGGAGGGTCCCGAGCGCAGCAGGAACAGGTCCGGACGCCGCTCCTCGTCGATGCCGTAGACCGTGAGCCTGTCGAAGTCGTCTGCCGGCGTGCCGCCCACGATCGAGGTGCCCGAGTCGAACACGCTGATGAGCGAGTCGGTCTGCTCGCCGATCAGGTACACGTTGTAGATGTCGTTGCCGCGCTCGCCATCGACCGTAACGACCGCGTTGAGGC
>JBKJXT010000101.1:0-6555 GCA_046716205.1 Actinomycetota bacterium | reverse complement strand
CAGCACCACCGAGCGCACCAAGGCTGAGTCGGCCAGCGCGAGCTCCTGCGCGATCGCGCCGCCGAGCGAGTATCCGATGACGTGGCAGGGCCCGAGGTCCAGCGACTCGATCACCGCGGCGGTGTCGCGCGCCATGTCGACCGGTGCATATGCAGCGTCCATGTACGAGGAGTCACCGGTGTCGCGGTTATCGATCGAGACGCACCGGTAGCGATCTGCCAGGCGATCGACGAGCCCATCCCACGTCGCGCCGCTCTCGCCGGTCCCGTTGATCAGGACGACCGGGTCACCGTCGCCGACGGCGCGATACGCGATGCGCAGGTCGTCGACCCGGACATGCTGCACCACTCAGATCGTTGGCTTCCAGACCATCAGGATGACGATCGTGACGGTCATGATGCCGAACACCGGCCCGAGCTTGCCCGCCAGGGCGATGTCCTTCTGAACCTCCGGAGGCGGGGGCCCTTGGGCCGACCCGGACCACGTCACGATCCGATGGATGGCGGGTATGTCCACGAGGAACGACAGGTACAGGATCGTCGCGAACAAGATGATCGACACCCAAAGCCACACCTGCGAGAAGAAGTCGTTGTGGTAGCCGACCTCGAAGATCAGCAGGATGCCGCTGAGAGGCTGGGTGAAAAGGGCGACGGGGGTCACGATCTTCTTCTCGATATCAAGCATCGTCTGCAGCAGCAGCGCACCGCCGGCCGGGCCGGCCTGCCCGGCCTTAGGACCGATGATGCTGAAGGCGAAGGTCGGACCGATACCGGCGATCGCGCCGAGGACGTGGATCACGAGCAAGATCGTTCGGTACATGTGGACCCCCCGTCGGCAGGCGCGCAGAGTCTCCCACCACTCGGACACACAGGCAAGGACCCGAGGGTAGGCTCCATCGGATGCCGAAGGCCCCCCTGTTGAGCGAGGCGGAGATCGAGGAACGCATGCGATCGCTGCACGGTTGGTCGCGCGACGGCGATCGGCTGCGGAAGGTCTTCGCCGTCGCGGATTTCGCCGAGGCCGTGGCCTTCGTGGAAGCGCTCGTGGGGCCGTCGGACGAACAGAACCATCACCCGGACGTCGCGATCCATTGGAACGAGGTCACCCTGACCCTTTGGACGCATGCGAGCGGGGGTATCACCGAGCGAGATTTCCACCTGGCAGAAACGATCGACCACCTGACGGAGGAACTCGATGCCCACCCTTGATTTTGCATTCCTGGCCGATGCCGCGGAGGCAGAGCCCGGCCGGAAGTTCTACGTGCTCGGCGGCGGCATCGACTCCATCGGCGCGCACGAGTTCCCCATCGTGCACCCGCACCTGGCGCTCGTGATGCGAGTGCTCGTGCATCCCAGCGAAGCCGATCGAGGCCACTCGATGGAGATCAGGCTCATGGATTCGGACGGAGGCGAGCTCGCCAAGCTCGACGGACAGTTCTCCGCGGCCGGCGGCGGCATCGCAGGGCGCGAGATCCCGATGAACATGGTGCTCAACTTCATGAACACACGGTTCGAGTTCGGCGGTGATTACTCGATCGAGATCCTCATCAACAACCAGCACATGAAGAGCCTGCCGTTGCGGGTCCACATCGTGATCGGGACCTGAGCCTCAGTCCCCGGCCACCTCGCGGGGCAGCGAGAAGTGGACGTCTTCGGTGACGACGCGCACCTCTTCGACGTCTGACACGCCTCGCTCGCGGAACCACCCCAGCACGCGATCCATGAGCCACTCCGGCGCGCTAGCGCCCGACGTCAGTCCTACGACGCGCGCACCGTCGAGCCAGGTTTCTTCGATCTCGGTCTCGTCGTCGATGAGGTAGGACCGTGCGCCGTAGGTCCGCGCGACCTCCGCGAGACGGTTCGAATTCGACGAGTTGTCGCTGCCGATCACGAGCACCACGTCGGCCTTCTCGGCGAGCGTCTTGACGGCGGTCTGGCGGTTCTGGGTCGCGTAGCAGATGTCGTCGCGCGCGGGACCCTGGATCGTCGGGAACCGTTCCCGCAGGCGCTCGATCGCGACGCTGGTCTCGTCGACCGACAACGTCGTCTGCGACAGGTACGCGACCCGGTCGTGGGCCGGCAACGAGAGCTCGTCGGCCTCTGCGGGGGTGCCGATGAGCGTGATCGAGGCGGGCGCTTCGCCCATCGTGCCGATCACCTCTTCGTGTCCCTCGTGGCCGATCAGCACGATGTGGAACCCGTCGCGTGCGAACTTCTTTGCTTCGTTGTGTACCTTCGTCACCAGCGGGCAGGTCGCGTCGATGACGCGCAAGGAGCGCTCGCGACCCTGTTGATAGACCTCGGGCGCGACGCCGTGGGCCGAAAGCACGGCGGTCGATCCGGGCGGAACCTCTTCGAGCTCCTCGACGAAGACCGCGCCCTTGGACTCGAGGTCGCGCACGACGTGGGAGTTGTGGACGATCTGCTTGCGCACGTACACCGGCGCGCCGAACCGGATCAGCGCGCGCTCGACGATCTCGACGGCGCGGTCCACCCCGGCGCAGTATCCACGGGGAGCAGCGAGCAGAACCTTCTCGACGGTCACGCAACCAATGGTAGCGGCTGGATCAGAGGTCGGCCTCAGCCGTCGAATCGCGCTTGCGTGATCGACGCTCCGCCAGCGAAACGGTCCCCTCCGCGGTGTTGAGATGGCGCTGCAGGAAGTCGAGCACGGAGCGATTGACCATCTTCGGGTCCTCGATGATCGTACCGTGGGTGCCTTCGGGAATCGTGACGAGCTCGGCGATCGCGATCCGCGACGCCATGACCTGGCCGAGCCACGGCGGGATGAAGTTGTCGCGCTCCCCGACCACGATGAGGGTCGGCACCTTGATCTTGCGCAACACGTCCTCGGCGGAATGCTTGTGCATGGCCTCGGCCATCTTCAGCATCACCTGCGGATCCATCAGCGCCATGTGGTCGTAGTACGGTCGCATGTCCTCGTGGCTCGTCTTCGGGCCCAGCGCGCCGAGCTGAACCGCCAGCGGGTGCGGGATCGGCGAGCGGAACAGCGCGCGCCACGCGGGCCTCACCGCCGTCGGTAGCTTCGAGAGCATCCATCGCGCGGCCGGGAACAGCCGCGGCACGAACGTCGTGTTGTAGAAGGTCGTGAGCGGGCTGGCGTAGGGACCCGTGATCGCCACCATCGCCCGAACACGATCCGGCATGAGCCGGTAGGACTCCAGCGCGACCTGGACACCCATCGAGTGTCCCAGCAGGATGCACTCGCGGATGTTCTCGTGGTCGAGGATCGCCTTCAGATCGCGCGCGTACCGATCGAGCGCGAAATCCTCGACGGTGTAGTTGCGCGCCCGGTGTCCCGGCTCGCGCGGCATCCCGGAGAGCCCGCAGCCGCGGTAGTTCCAGATCAAAACGCGGTACTTCTTCGCGAGCGCAGGCGCGAGGTAGCGCCAGAAGTTATCCGGGCAGCAATACCCGGCGTTCACCGCGACGACCGGCCCAGAGCGACCCTTGATCGTGTATGCGATGTGCGTGCCGTCGAAGGACACGATGCAGCGGTCTTTGGGGAAGATGGTGCCGCCCTCGCCGCGTACGCGTAAGTAAGCCATGCCTCATTATCGGCGAGTGATGCGCGCCTTGTTGAGGGGGGGGCCCGGCTTGCCCTGGAAAGGAGAGATACTTATTCCGCCGCGAGGGCGCGCGAGATGACCAGGCGCTGGATCTCGCTCGTCCCTTCGAACAGGCAGTAGATCTTGGCGTCCCGGTGCCATTTCTCGACGGGGAAGTCCTTGATGTACCCGTATCCGCCGAGGATCTGGATCGCCTGATCGGTCACCTTCACCGCGACCTCTCCCGCCTTGAGCTTGGACATCGAGCCTTCGGCGTGGGTGAACGGCTGGCCGGTGCGCGCCATCCAGGCAGCGCGGTGCGTCAGCAATCGCGCTGCGTCGGTCTCCATGGCCATGTCGGCGAGCTGGAACGCGACGCCCTGGTGTTCGATGATCGGACGGCCGAAGGTCTGACGCTCCTTGGCGTAGTCGCGCGCGTACTCCCACGCGGCGCGCGCGATGCCGACCGCCTGCGCCGCGACCGAGGGACGCGTGGCTTCGAACGTGGAGAGCGCGCCCGACTTCCCCGCCTTCTGGCCGGACTTCGCACGCTCGAGCTTCGCCTGCAGCTTCTGCTCTCCTCCGACGAGGTTGTCGCCGGGTATCCAGCAGTCCTCGAGGATGACTTCCGCGGTATGCGACGCGCGGATCCCCATCTTCTTCTCTTTCTTGCCCTGACGCAGTCCCGGCGTGTCCTTACCGACGACGAAGGTTGCCTGGCCACGGTGTCCGAGGTTGGGGTCGACCGTCGCCACCACGACGTGCACGTCGGCGATCCCGCCGTTGGTGATGAATACTTTGGTGCCGTTCAGCAGCCACCCGTCGCGCTCGCGCTTCGCGGTCGTCCGCAGCGCGGAGACATCCGAGCCCGCATTGGGCTCGGTCACCGCGAACGCACCGAGCGCCGGCTGCTCAGTGGTGCCGAACATCTTCGATGCCCAGGCCATCGTCTGCTCGGGGGTCCCCGACGCAGCCATCGCGGCCAGCGGAAGACCCGTCCCCATGATGCCGAGCGTGATCCCCGCGCAGCCCCAGGCGAGCTCCTCGAGCGCGATCGGCATCATCAGTCCGGCTTCGTCCTGGCCGACCTGCATGTAGAAGTCGAAGGAGTACAGCCCGATCTCCGCGGCCTTCTTGAGCACCGGCCAAGGGAAGTCTTCGGTCTCGTCGTATTCAGGAGCGACCGGTCGGATCTCCTTCTCGGCGAAGTCGTGGACCCATTTCTGGAATTCCTTCTGTTCGGCTGTTAGGGCGAAGTCGGCCATCGCGAACCCTCCGGGACGAACGGTGACAAGTTACTTGCAAGTAACTTACTTGAGGGTAATATAGGCCCGCCGTCCCCTTCCGTCAAGTGCCGAGCCTGGAGGTCCGCGCCCCGATGGCGACCCGCCGACTGTCTGCCGAAGCGCGCCGCGCCCAGCTGTTGGCGAGGGCTCGCGAGGTCTTCGCCGAAGACGGCTACCACGGCGCCGCGATGGAACAGATCGCGCAGCGTGCTGGCGTCACGAAGCCGGTTCTCTACCAACATTTCGCTGGCAAGAAGGAGCTCTACCTCGCGCTCCTCGAGCACGATATGAGCCTGCTGCTCACCCAGGTCGCTGAAGCCATCGACGGCGCGACCAGCAACGTCGATCGGATCCGAGAGGGCCTCGAGGCGTACTTCCACTACATCGAAGCCAACGTGGATGCTTTCCGCCTGTTGTTCCGGGAGACCATGGGAGCCGACCCGGAGTTCAGCGAGACCATCGAGCGCTTCCACGACGCCGCTGCCGGTAGAGTCGGGGCGATCATCGCGGACGAGGCAGGGCTCCCCCGAGACGAGGCAGAACTACTCGCGCGCGGCATCATCGGGATGAGCGAAGCAGCCGCGTCCTGGTGGATCGACCGCAAGCAGACCATCGGCAGGGGTGAGCTGGTCAAGGACCTGGCCGTGCTCACATGGAGAGGACTCGCGGGACTCCCGCGACGCAAGGAGGCATAGCACGTGGCCAAAGGCGGGTACCAGAAACGCCGGATCCAGCAGAAGCGTGACGCCGAGCGAGCCGCGCGCGCGCGGGCACGCCGGAACAAGATGATCATGCGGTGGCTCGTGGGGGTCGGCACCGTGCTCCTCGCGGGCATCGTTGTGCTCGTCGCACTCACCGGTGAAGAGCCGAACCCCGCGGCGGGTCCGTCCGCGACGCCATCCGCCTCCGGCACCCCGACGATCAACCCGACGCCCAAGATCGCGTTTCCCACTCCCTGTACCACCTACGACGCGAGCGTGAGCGGCAAGAAGAAGTTCGACAAACCCCCGTGCAAGATCATCGACGAGAGCAAGACCTACACCGCGGTGATGCAGACGAGTCTGGGCGACATCACGCTCGAGCTGTTCGCGAAGGAAGCGCCTGTCACGGTGAACAACTTCGTCTTCCTGTCGCGAACGAAGTTCTTCGACGACACGATCTGGCATCGCGTCATCCCCGACTTCAGCGGCAAGGCGATGATCCAGGGCGGCGACGCGGAGAACCGCGACGGTACAGGCGGTCCCGGCTATCAGTTCGGTGACGAGAACATGATCTCGTTCGACAAGGCCGGGTATCTCGCGATGGCCAACAGTGGCCCCGGATCCAACGGCTCCCAGTTCTTCATCCTCGAAGGCACGGTCGGGCATCTCAACGCGCCGGGCGCGTGCGGCCCCGCACAAGGGTGTCACACCGTGTTCGGCCTCGTTACGAAGGGGCTCGACGTCGTCGGCGAGATCGCGGCGGTAAAGACGGGCGAGGGCGACAAGCCCGTGAAAGACGTCATCATCGAGAAGGTGACGATCAGGGAGTCGTAAGCGGCGGTGGGCAAGGTTCCGGTGGCGGCCCGGGTCGCCGCGGCCGAGCGCGAGGCTCGACGTCGTCGCACACGCCGGCTCGTCTCCTCGGCGGCGGCCGCGTTCTCGGTCGGCGCGGTGATCGCGGTGACCGTGTGGGTCCTCGCGCCTGCGCCCGATATCTGTG
>JBKJXT010000100.1:0-10795 GCA_046716205.1 Actinomycetota bacterium | reverse complement strand
ATATGCGCCATTGCCTGCAACCGTGGTGATCGTGCCCGAAGCGTCCACCTTGCGCACGCGGTGGTTGTCGGCGTCCGCGAAGAAGACATTGCCGGAGGTGTCTACAGCGACACCATACGGGTACTTGAGGCTCGCGCTCGTCGCCGGGCCGCCGTCGCCGGAGAAGCCTCGGGTGCCATTGCCTGCAACCGTGGTGATCCTGCCGGACGTGTCCACCTTGCGCACTCGATCGCTTCCGCTGATAAACAGGTTGCCGGACGTGTCTACAGCGACGCCGGCAACGGTCGGGATCGTCGCCGGGCCGCCACCTACGCCCCCGCCGGCGACGGTTGAGATGTCTCCCTGCGCGGCCGATGCGTTCTGCGCAAGGAGCGCGCCCGAAACGATCGCCGCCAGGAGCAGGCGCCGCGCTCTTCCTCCAGTTCTCTGACCCATGACTGAGACTCCCCTCCAGGAACTAGTCGGCTGCCACCTTGCGGATGCGGTTGTTGCCTATGTCTGCGATGAACAGGGTGCCGGACGTATCTACAGCGACGCCATACGGGTACTTGAGGCTCGCGCTCGTCGCCGGACCGCCGTCGCCCGAGAAGCCTTCTGCGCCATTTCCTGCAACCGTGGTAATCGTGCCCGAGGCATCAACCCTTCGCACGCGGTTGTTGCCGGTGTCCGCGATGAACAGGTTGCCGGAGGTGTCTACAGCGACGCCATTTGGGTACTGGAGGTTCCCGCTGGTCGCCGGACCGCCGTCGCCGCAGCCGACGCAATTTCCCCCGGCGCCTGCAACCCTGGTGATCGTGCCGGACGCGTTCACCTTGCGCACGCGGTGGTTGCCCCAGTCCACGTCGGCGATGAAGAGGTTGCCTGCGGTGTCGACGGCGACGCCGAGTGGGCCTGTCAGGCTTGCGTTGGTGGCCGGGCCGCCGTCGCCGGAGTCGCCACTTGTGCCATTGCCTGCAACCGTGGTGATCGTGCCGGAGGCGTTCACCTTGCGGATGCGGTAGTTGTTGGCGTCCGCGATGAACAGGTTGCCGGATGTGTCTACTGCGACGCCAGATGGGAAGTAGAGCCTCGCGTTCGTGGCCGGGCCGCCGTCGCCGGAGAAGCCACTTGTGCCATTGCCTGCAACCGTGGTGATCGTGCCGGAGGCGTTCACCTTGCGCACGCGGTGGTTGGAGGTGTCCGCGATGAACAGGTTGCCGGACGTGTCTACTGCGACGCCAGATGGGAAGTAGAGCCTCGCGTTCGTGGCCGGGCCGCCGTCGCCGGAGAAGCCTTGTGCGCCATCGCCTGCAACCGTGGTGATCGTGCCCGAGGCGTTCACCTTGCGGATGCGGTTGTTGTTGGCGTCCGCGATGAACAGGTTGCCGGACGTGTCTACAGCGACGCCATATGGGGTGCGGAGGGTCGCGTTCGTGGCCGGACCGCCATCACCTACGTCCCCGCCGGCGACGGTTGAGATGTCTCCCTGCGCGGCCCATGCGTTCTGCGCAAGGAGCGCACCGGAAACGATCGTCGCCAGGAGCAGGCGCCGCGCCCTCCCTGCAGTTCTATGACCCATGTCTGTTGCTCCTTTAATCGGTGTAGCCGGGCGGCGTGAATGGTCGCGGCGGATAGGTGCGGGTTGGAGCCAGGCCACCGAAGCCACCTTCAGCGACCGGGAGGATCAGCTCGCTCGAACCGCCGATCTTCACGGAACGCACCCCGGCCAGATCGAAGGGCCCGTTCAGCCCGTCGGGCCATTCATTCCCGCAGGGATGCGGATCTTCAGGACACGGCTGGGTGCTTGCCTGCGCAGGAGCGAACCCCATGAGTGCCACTACGCAGAGGATCATCAGTCGTGTGGCACGCGACGATCTCACAGATCCAAAGCTCGGCATCCCATGGCACTTCGACGCCCGGATCTTTCGTCCCTGCCTCTGAGCCCGAGACATTGCGACGACCATCACCGCAGCACGGCGTCGTCCGCGTCCGCTCGCGCGCGATCTCGATCGCGTCATCTGGACCCCCATCCCATCGGTCGTCTATCACGTTCCGATGCATTGAGGGTCGTTCACCGAGCGCGGCGCAACAATCTGGCGCGCCCTACTCCTGTGGTGGGGTTATCCCCACTGGCTCGATCGCGTCCGCTTGCGTCAGATCGAACGCAGGTAGGTCAGAACGGCGAGGATGCGCCGATGGTCGTCTGGTGTTTCCTCAAGATCGAGCTTCGTGAAGATCGCTCGAACGTGCTTCTCCACGGTCTTGCCACTGAGGAATAGACGCTCGGAGATGGCTTGGTTCGAGCGACCCTCCGCCATCAGCGCCAGCACGCCATGCTCACGTTCGGTCAGATGCGCCAACGCGTTGGGGCCCGATGGCTCTTCGACGAGTTTGCTCACGACGTTCGGGTCGATCACGGATTCGCCGCGCGCCACGCGACGGATCGACTCGCCGAGGTCTTCAAGGTTCGTGACACGATCGCGCAACACGTAGCCGAGCCCTCGCGACCCGTTCGATACCAAGCGCAGCGCATCGGCGGTATCGATCTGCTGACACAACACCAGCACGCCCACACCGGGGTGTGCTTCGCGGATCGCGGTGGCGGTCGCGAATGCGCTCGCCGCGAGACGCGCTTCGACCGGAACATCCAACACGGCGACGTCGGGTGGCCGGTTCGCGATCGCCGCGGGGAGGTCCTCGATGCGCTCGACGATCGTGTCGACGTCGAAACCAACGTCGGCGAGCAAGCGCGCGAACGCCTCGCGCATGAGCGGCGCCTGGCTCGCAAGCGCGATCCGGATGGCCGTCGGTGTGGCTTGGGGACTCGCGGAGCGCTGGAACTCCTCCAGCACGACGCGAGCAAGGGCAGGCGGGAAGACGAGTTCGCCGGCGTGGACGCGCAGCACCGCGTCGCTCACTTCGTCCGAGCTTGCGGTCTTGACGAGATAACCGCTTGCGCCGGCTTTCACTGCGGCGATGACGTCGTCGCGCTCCTCGGAGGACGACAGGACCAAGATCTTGATGCCCGGGTGTGCGGCGCGGAGGTTGCGGGTGGCGTCCACCCCGTTGACGCGGGGGAGGCCCATATCCATCAAGACAACGTCGGGCGATGTGCTCGCGGCGAGGACGACGGCCTGCTCGCCGTCGGGTGCCTCGGCAACGACCCGTGCAACCCGGCTGTGCTCGAGCACCTTGCGCAGGGTGTCTCGCCACATCGGATGGTCGTCAACGACCAGCAGCGAGATCAGCGGCTTGGCGGTTTTCTTGGTAGCGGTCCGCGGCATGTCGCGTAGTGTCCACGCGTTCGGGCCTGTGAAGCAAGAGGAAGGTGCCCGCAGCTGCGGTTTTGGGGGGCAACCCCACCAGCTAGGGGGGTCTTCCCCCATGAAGCGGCGGGGCCTCTGTGGAATCATCGGGCCGAGGTTGGGGAGGAAACCCCCCGACCCGGGACGAACATGCTGAACATGACACGCTGGGGTCGATCGGTCGCGGTTCTCACCGCGATGCTTGTCTTCGTCTTCGCGACGCTCGGCTCCGTCTCGCTCGGGCTGCGCCTCCCGGGCATCGGCGAGTTCGCACCCTTCGCCGCGTCGTCGGTTCTTGACTATTCAGCCCTGCCGCGAACCAACCTCGTCGGCCTGGATCGCAGCTACATCACGCGTGTGCTCGGCCAGGGTTTCCCCAGCACTCCGTCCTCGCAACCACCGACGTCACCGGCGCGCGCCGGCAGCTCGGGTACGCAAGTCGCCTCACTCTCGCCGGGATCGATCGTCGAGGTTCCGCCGTTGAGCAATGATCGTTTCCAAGATGCGAACGCGATCGGGGGCGTCCCCTTCGGCGCGCGAACCCGCACGACGGGAGCGACGATGCAATCAAGCGAGCCCGAGGGTTGCACACCGGTCGGCGGAACGGTCTGGTTCCGCTACCGCGCGCCGGTTGGGGGAGGGCTCGTCGCGAGCACGGATGGGAGCGACTACGCCACGACGCTTGCGGTGTACTCGGGAACGCAGCTCGGAGACCTGAGTGAGATCGGTTGTAAACGGGATCCTCGCGGGAACTCGTCGGTGGCACTTCCGGCCATCGCCGGCGCCACGTACTTCTTCCAGGTCGGAGGGCCCGTGGACGGAGGGGACCTGGTATTCACGCTCGAGCGGCAGGCAGCGACCGTTCTTGGTTCTCTCAGGCCCGAGGGTGTTGCAGCGAACGGCGATAGTCAGCGTCCGGCGATCTCCGCGAACGGCCGCTACGTTGCGTTCCAATCATTTGCGTCTGACCTTGATCACCGATGCCCGTGCGCACTACAAGTTTACGTGCGGGACCTGTTGACCGGCCGCACCGAGACGGTGTCGGTGTCGACCGCCGGCGCGATCGCTGACGAGGAAGCAGGTGAGCCTGACATATCTGCGGACGGCCGCTACGTCTCCTTCCATTCCTCCGCGACGAACCTGGTCCGTGACGACACCAACACATGGAACGACGTGTTCGTTCGAGATCGGCTCCGCAAGACGACCATGCGAGTGTCGGTTTCCTCATCCGGGGGGCAAGCGAACGATCACTCTCGATGGTCGCACATCTCCGCGAACGGTCAGGTCGTTGTGTTCCAGTCCTATTCGACGAACCTTGTTCAGGGACCACGCCAAGTGCGCAGTGAGATCTACATCCACAACCTCCGTACGAAACGAACGGAGTTGATCTCCGCGCCTGGCACGGGACGCCAGGCGGACGGCGATAGCACGTCCTCGGCTATCTCGCCCGACGGCGGACACGTGATGTTCTGGTCGCGAGCGACGAACCTCGTCGCAGGGGCCACCAACCAGATCGATGCCGCTATCGACAGGATCCAATTCCAGGGGCGCTTGTACACCCGCGACATCGCCGCGAGGAAGACGACCTTGGAGGCGGTTTCAGCGAACGGGGACCCCGCCAACGACGGGTGCCAGGCGTCGGGTGCTCTGTCATGGCAGGCTCGATACAGCATCTTCATCTGCGATGCCACGAATCTCACCGGCGACGCACCTCCGACCACGGGCGCGGACCAGTTCTTGAACGTGTTCGTTCGGAACCGACTCACCGGTGAGGTCCGGATGGTCTCGGTGGATTCCGCCGGCAACCCGGCGCCCGAGGTTCGTCCGCGCAATGTTCGGATCGCCGAGACCGGGCGCAGGGTGTTCTTGTCTACCACTCGCTGGGCGGACATCTCTTGGGACGGTCGCTTCGTTACCTTCGACTCCGTTGCTTCCAACCTGGTAGACGGTGACACGAACCGCGTTGCGGACGTCTTCGTGCACGACCTCCTCTTCCGTCGCACATCCCGTGCCTCGGTATCTACCCCAGGGAGCCAAGGCAGTAGTGGCAGCGTTGTTCCCGCGCTGTCGGGTGACGGGAGGATGGTTGTGTTCTCCTCGGGGTCGCGCTTCACGCTTGACGACACGAACGCATCCGAGGACGTGTTCATCCGGCTATGAGGGTCTTCCGCGCGAGCAGGTTGGGGATGCGCTCGCTTCCGCTCGCGTGGAAACTCATGATCCCCTTCGCCTTGCTCATCTTGGTCGTCGGCTCCCTCGGCGGGTTCTTGATCGTGCGCGATCTGTCCTCGCGCGCGCAGACCACCCTGTACGCGAGCCTGCTGGGTCGCTCGTTAGATGCGCGATCGTTCATCCGCGATCGCGAGCTCTACATCCTGGAGTCTGCGAACCTATCGGCGAACCTCGAAGGGATGCGCCAGGCCGTCGCCGACGGACGCGCGGATGCGGTCACCGAACTGCTTCGGTCGGTGCGCGCTCTTAAGACGGATCTCGATCTGTTGGTCGTGACCGACGATCGTGGCATCGGGCTCGCGGAGTCGGTGCGCTCCACCGGCACCAAGCGCAGCGCAGCGCGCGGCACGTCCTGGCGCGCGAAGAGCATCGTCGCAACGGTCCTGCGCGACGGCCAGAAGTCGGCCGGTCTCATGCGCCTCGGCAAGCGGACGCTGGTCACCCTTGCTGCCCCGATCTGCGCAGCGGCGACTCCGTGCACGCCCACGGGTTCCGTCATCGTCGGCCTCGACGCGAAGGGAATCGCGGCGTCGGCCGTCGAAGCGTCCGGTTCTCCCAGCCAAGGTGACCGGGGCCTCGCAATCCATGACCTGAACGGCGATCCTCTGGCGAGCGCCGGGATCGCAGCGATCCCGCCGGGAGCGGCCGACCTCTCCAGCGACCGGCTCATCCATCGCCTGGCGCGCGTCGGGCAGCAACAGGTCGCAACCCTGTACGCACCACTCGAACTGCAGGGCTCGCGAGCAGGAACGCTCGCGATGACGATCCCGACCGCGCCGGCGTTCTCGTCGGTTCGCGGTGCCGCCGTTCGTCTGGCGGTGATCCTGCTGGTTGCGATGGCCGGGATCGTTGCGATCGGGTCACTGCTCGCGCGCTACATCCTGCGACAGCTCCGCCCACTGGTGAGCACGAACCGCGCGCTGGGTTTCGGCGATCTGTCGGCTCGCGCGCCCGTGCTCGCCGATGATGAGCTTGGCGAGCTGGCGCGCGGAGTGAACCTCATGGCAGAGGCGCTCGAGGCGAGCGTCAGCGATCTCGAACTGCGTGTCAGCGAACGAACCGAAGAGGTGCAGCGCCTCCTTCGGGAGCGCACGGAATTCTTCGCCTCGATCAGTCACGAGTTCCGCACTCCGCTCGCGGTGCTCCTTCGACATGCCGAGATGCTCGGTGATCCCACGTACACGAAATCGACACGGTGGAACAACGAAGCGAGCAAGATGGTGAAGGGGTCGGGGCTGCAGTTGCTTGCGATGGTCAACGACATCCTCGAACTCGCCAAGATCGAGTCGGGTCGCATCGATATCGACCTCGAGCCGCTCCGACTCGCCGACGTCGTGGATGAGATGCGCTCAACGATCAAGGGGCTCGCGAAGGGGTCGTCGCTCAAGGTTGGCATCGATGTGCCTCGCGACCTCCCGGTGATCAACGGCGACCGTCTGCGCATGAGGCAAGTGATCCTCAACCTCGTCGACAACGCGGTGAAGTACACGCCCGAGGGCGGGCGGATCGATGTCGATGCTGCAGCGGTCAACGGCCACGTCGAGGTGACGGTGACCGACACGGGCGTCGGGATACCCGCCGACGTTGGCGACCGCATCTTCGATCCGTTCTATCGGGTGGAGGGAACCACGACGCAGCGGGGTCAAGCTTCCTCGGGGCTCGGACTGGCGCTTGCTCGACGACTGGTCGAGGCGCAGGGCGGGCGGTTGTGGTTCACCAGCGCGCCCGGCGAGGGTTCGATGTTCCGCTTCAGCCTCCCGCGCGATCCCGGCGGGATCGAGGTGAGGCAGTTGCAAGACGCCACGCCGCATGAAGGACGCAAGAACCAGTAGCCGGCCTTGAGCCGTCCTCTCGTGCATCTCACGAGGATTCCCGGTGGTCAGCTACGGATAAAGGAAGCCCGTCACCACAACGTTGTAGGTGCCGGTCGCGAAGAACGTTACGCAGGCACCGCCCAGGTTCACCGGCGTGGGGAACGTCAGTTGCTGCGTCTGTCCCGCGGCAAGGGTGAGCGCGATCTGGTTGGCGTTCGCAGTTGAGCCACCGGTGCAGTCCGTGCTGGCGGTGCGGGCGATGAACGACACGCCGGCCGCGCCACCGTTTTGGTTCGTGACGGCGATGCTGGTGATGTAACGCTTCGTCGATCCCGATACCGGACCGCCGATGCCGGTGAACGTGTTGCTCGTCTGGCGCGCGAACGTGAACGTCCTCGACAGAACCGGATACGCCTCGACCGAAAGGAGTCCACTGCCGTCGCCGATCCGGAGCCTTCCGGCATCGACGGCGGCGCACGAATCGCTATCGCACGGTGCCGTCTGGAGAAGCCCGGCTGCCGTCACTTTCGCTTTGCGGCTCGATAGAGACGGATCGGTGATGTTGACGGCTGATCCGGTGGACGCTTCGACGAGACGCGGCGTGATGATCGCCGCGAGCGCGATCGTCGAGGCTGCGAACGTCAGCAACGACGCGCGCGAGAACGAATACACCTTGGGCATCGCTTCCTCCTGTTGGCGATCATGAATGATTGACGTCGCACGCGGTTAGGGGTCACCGTCGATCTGCACGACGGTGGTCGATGCAGGAACCGATCGAGGATTGCAGCGTCGCGCGCGCGGAACCGTGAACGTGAAGGTCGCCCCGCCCTCTGCACCGGATGCGAACTCGATCGTGCCTCCCTGCGCCTCGACGTAGCGTTTGGCCAGTGCCAGCCCGAGGCCGCTTGATGGCTCTCCGTGCTGGGACGTCGTTCCCTTCACCCGATAGAACGGTTCGAACACTCGCTCAGCGGTTTCGGCTGGGATCCCCACACCGGTGTCGGACACCGTCACAGAAACGTGCCCGTTGTTCGAGCCCGCCGACAACTCGACATGCCCGCCCGTCGGCGTGTATTTCACCGCGTTGTGGACCAGGTTGAGGAGGATCTCGCGCAGCCGGACCCGGTCGGCTCGGATCAGCGGGAGATCCTTGGGTACGTTGATCGAAACCTTCACTGCGCTCGCCTGAGCCAACCCGTTGATCGTGGGACGCAGCTCGCGGACGACCTCGGGGAACGCGAGCGTTTCGAGCTCGACCTCGATGCGGCCCGCCTCCGCCTTGGCAAGATCCAAGATCTCGTTGATGAGGCCCAGCAATTGCTTGGCCGCGTCGTGTGTCGCCTGCCCTCGTTCTTCCACGCGTTTGAGCGGACCGTAGGTGGGGTCGAGCATCATCTCCGACTGACTCAGGATCACCGCCAGCGGGGTCCGGAACTCGTGGCTGAGGCCGGCGAAGAACTCGCTGCGCTCCTTCAACAAGCGCTGGATCTCCTCGGTTCGCTGCGCGACCTTCGATTCCAGGGTCTCGTGACTGGCTTGCAGCTGCTCGGCCATCTGGTTGACCCCGCGCGCCAGCTCGCCCAGCTCATCGTCGGCCATCACCGGCGCACGCGCTCCCAGATCCCCGCGCCCGAGCGCGCGGTTGGTCGCCAGCAGGGGCCGCACCTGTGCCAGCACGAACCGAGAGATGACGGTTCCCACCCCGACCACGCCGGCCATGGCCGCCAGCAGGATCAATGCGAGCCGCAAGCCCGCACCGCGGACCGATGCGAACGCGGGCTCGACCGGGAGGCTGACCGCGATCGTTCCGATCTCTCGGTTCTGCACACGCAGCGGCGCATAGGCGGTGGCGATCTCGGCATCGCCGACGCGGTGGCGTCGCCGTGGGATGCCGGCCGAAGACGCAGCGGCCGGCGGCGCTCCGGCAGCCAAGCCCGATGTCAGCGCGCGCCCTCGCGCGTCGAACAGCGTTACGTCGGCTTCACCTGCGAAGCGCTTCAGGTCGAACCCTGCGATCGCGGTTCCCACCGGGTCGCACGAACGGGTCCCGCTGCACAGCGGTCCGGCAACGCCCAGCATGGCGCGCCCGTTCCACCGGAACAGACCCGAGGACTTCGCGCCGGACCTCTGCCTCAGCGCCTCAGCCACGAAGGGATACTCCGACCAGTCGGTGTCTGTCGATGAGGCTTCGGAGCCGTTCCGCTCAACGATGGAGGTGCCACCGGCGTCGGTGATCGCCAGTACGTCCAAGTCGCTCTTCAACGCGAGGACCGAGCGCACCAACCGCTGCACCTCCCGCGCATCGCGGCGGGCGACGGCCTCGCTGACGCCGCGGAGGTTGGACGCGAAGTTCACGGACTCGACGACGTACAGCTCGCGATCACGCAACGCCGACCGTGCGTCCAGCGAACCGCGCACGAGATCTTGATCCAAGGCCGCTTCTGCTCGAGACGAGAGGTCGCGCACGATGAAGAACGCGCCGGCGACGCCGATGATCAGGAGCAAGGCGAAGAAGGGAACGAGAAGCTTCCAGAAGAGGGGGAGGTCTCTGAACCGACGCATACGATCTGGTCTCATACGCGCAGGAAGATGTCGCGCGCGAAGTTGCGATCGTGCGTAACTAGATCGTCGGCCAGCGACGTGAAGACCACCATGCGTCCGTCTGCGGACAGATGTGGTCCGTAGCTCGGCTCGTTCGCCTCCCGGCCATCGGTAGACACCGACGCCCGGATCGTGCGGCGCGTGGTGCGGTCGCGCACGTAGATGTCCTGCGCGGTGTTGGCATCATCGCCCGGCGCGAGTTCATGCGCCTCGGAGTCGAAGGCAACGAACCGCCCGTCCCAAGAGATCGCCACGAACCGGTTCTGGTCTGACGTGTTGCGGCGTGGGTCGCGTACCGGAAGGTCGCGGGCGACCGGGTAGCTGCCGGGCGACATCGTGGACCCGACGTCGCCGCCGACTTGTCCCGACGACGACATCGACACGAGTTCCACCGCACCGGTCGTCAGATCTTTGATGTACACCTGCGTCAGTCCCAACAGCTCCGGACCGATGGTTCCTGGAGGAACCAGGTTCGTGGCCGAGGAGATCAACGCGACGAAGCGGCCTCGCAGCGAAAGGACCCCGCCGCCGCATCCCGCATCCGCAGGCTGCCCCGCGCTGTTGGTGCACGCATCGACGGTTCGATGTGTCACCACGTCGTGCACGTAGACGTGACCGGAGAAGTACCACCAGGCGTGGCGCGCGTTGGTCCCGATACCGGTCCGCCCATACAGCTCCGGCAACTCGGGCAGGCGCTTGCGGGCGGTGTTGTAGGCGTGGCCCGCTTCGATGTGCGGGCCGGGACCATCGGCGGTGAGGTTCGTCGCCCCGCTCGCGAAGGCGACGTAACGTCCGTCCGGCGAGATGCTGGGAGCGATCGCGTCATCGTTCGCTGGCTCTCCTGCCGAAGACACCGACACCAGG
>JBKJXT010000099.1:0-13626 GCA_046716205.1 Actinomycetota bacterium | reverse complement strand
GTATCGGGAGCTGCCCGGCGCCGACCATTACCCGTACATGTCGCAGGTCGAACCGATCCTGGAAGAGACGCAGGAGTTCCTCACGGGAACCAAGCCGCAGATCGAACATGACCGCGTGTTGTGCACGATCCTGTTCACCGACATCGTGGGGTCGACCGAGCGCGCATCGGCGCTGGGCGACAGCGCGTGGAAGCAGTTGCTGAATCGCCACAACGACATCGCGCGCCGCCAGATCGCACGCTTCCGCGGACGCGAGATCACCTCGACCGGTGACGGGTTCCTGGCAACGTTCGACGGTCCGGCGCGCGCGATCACGTGCGCCCGCACGATGGGCGACGCGTTGCGTGGCGTCGGCGTCGACATCCGCGCCGGTCTCCACACGGGTGAGTGCGAACTGATCGGCGACAACATCGGCGGCGTCGCGGTGCATATCGGCGCCCGCGTCGAAGCGTTGGCGCGCCCCGGCGAGATCCTGGTGTCGAGCACGGTCAAGGATCTGGTCGCCGGCTCCGGCATCACCTTCGAGGATCGAGGACGGCACCAGCTCAAGGGCGTGCCGGACGAGTGGCACATCTTCGCGGTAACGGGTTAGCGATCGGCCGTTCTTGCCGGTTCACCCCATTCGGTGCAGGGGAACACGGACGCACGGCGAACCCCGGTGCGAGACCACATCCTAGGGAGTACGTCCATGAGGAAGTTGCCACTGCTCGTCGGGATCGCCGCGTTGACGCTGAGCTTCGTGACGTCGCACGCAGGCGTCGTCGTTACCACCAACACGAACTTCTACACCGCTGGGGCGACGGGCACCGACTACAGCACGGTGAACGTCGGCAGGCTCGACAGAGCCGAGGTCGGCGGCAGCGGAACGACAACGGTGGACGCACAGGTCAACTACAACAGCGGGCTGCTGGGGATGTACGAGGATGCTCGAGGGCCGCTCACGCTCACGTTCGATCCGCTACTGCTGACCGCCACGGCTACGGGCACGCTGGTGGGTCGCTACGGCGACGTCGAGGTCGACCTCACCTACCGCAGGACACACCTCAACACCCAACCGCCCACCATCGACCTCGAGGCAGATGTGTTCACGCCACGAGCCGCAGCAACGGCACACCAGAGCTCGATGGGCCGGGTCACGGGAACGATCTCGACGGCGATCGGCACCGTGTCCTTCATGTCGGCCGAGGGATACCTGAACGGCTACACGACCGTCAGCGCGACCTGAGGGCCTCGCCCGCGGCGCGCACCGCGAGACGCACCGCTTCCGCGCAGTCCTGTGCCGTGATGCCCGCGGCCTGATCGGGCTGATCGATGTCCGGCTCCGCGAAGACTCGCTCGAGCCTGTTCACGATCTCGTCGTGGTCCTCGCTGTGTGCGCCGGCCAGCGCCGTGGCGAGGCGGTCAACCGCGTCGGGTGGAGACAGATGCATGTCCCCCGCCATCATCGCCGCGACGATGGTCCCGTCGGTGCCCAGCGCGACGCCCGCGCGGACCAGCTTGCGCGCCTTGAGGTTCGCGAAGCCGACGCGCGAGCCGTCGGGCGCCCCAGCGCGGAAGCGCTCCGTCGACACACGCCGGACGTAGTCGTCGGCGCTCACGGTGTCTGCGAACCCCTTCGTGCCCAGATCCTCGTCGGCGGTGAACCCGGTGGGATCGAGCGACAACCCCCCGGCCGAGCGCGCCGCGCGCACGACCGCGTCGCGGAACTCCTCGTAGGGCAGATCGCGACCCCGAACGTCTTTGGGCGTGCAGATGTAGGCGACCTGATCCTTGATGATCTTGTCTTTGAACTTCTCCTCCGGCACGCGCGCGATCGCGGCGTAGGTCTGCAGATCCGGGGAACGGAGGTTGAAGAATCCACCGACGACCTTGGTCCCCAGCACTGCCTGGGAGATCAGCGTGCCGAGCTTGCGCCCCTGCCAGCGGATGTCGCTGGAACCTTCGAACGCGGCTTCCTGCAGTCCGAGCGCGTCAAGCGCAGACCGCATCACCGGCCGGAAATGCTCGAGCGCATCGTCGAGGCTCGCGAAGGAATCGTCGTGGATGAAGAAGCTCAACAGCGCGGACGTGTGTGTGTCGTAGAACGCGGTCCCGCCGCCCCACACCGGCCGGCGGAACACCTGCACGCCGCGCTCGCGCGCGACGGAGAGATCCATCACGGCGTCGACGTCCTCGAACCACCCGATCTGGAAATGTCCCCGACCGAACATGCCGGTCATCAGGACCTCAGGACCACCGTTGAGTACCGATGCGGCGATGATCGGCATGCGCCCGAAAGCGACCGGCGCGTCCATGGCGCCAGCATCGATGTAGCGCCAGCGCGTAGGAGATGGAGTTGTCATCGCGGGCGAGGATACCCGCATCGCTCGCGACGCTCAGGTCTGCGGGTTGGATCCCTCGCAGGCGTCGAGGTCCACGAGGACGGTACCGACCGCGCCCTGCGGCGCGTCGGGGACCGAGTCGTAGGTGTAGAAGTACACGAAGTGTGGTCGCTCGGTGACGGCAGAGGCGGCAGCGGTGATCCCCTCGCGGACGTAGCCCGAAGCGCTGAAGGCGCGTGGGATGTCGTTCAGCGATCCCGGCAGCCTGATCGTGATCTCACCGGCGTCGACATCGACGGCGCCCGATGCCGGACGCGCCGTTAACGGCTCCGGCTCGAATCCGACCACCAGGGGACCGTCGACGAAGAAGCTCCATCCGTCATCGGTCTCGAACGCGACCATCTCGGATCCGAACAGCGCGACCCTGTACTCGGTCGCATTCGCGAGCTGAACCCGCGGGGCGTCCAGATCGCGTACGTGGAGGTTCACCACGAGGTCGCGGTCGTCGGCCGTGAAGGACATCGCAAGCAGGTCGCCACGACCGCCCGCGTCCGCAGCATCGGGGATAAGAGGTGGCGGCTCCGCGCCGTGCGGCCACAACCACGTGCGGGTGTCGCCGGCCGCGTCGGCGAAGACGCACGGCGGCGCCGCCTCGTGGGCTGCGGCGGGTGCGATGGTCGAAAGACAGACCGTCAAGACGGCGAGCGCTCTGCGCATGCCGCAGGAGTTCGCCCACGCCGGCAACGCCTCCTATGCCATCGATACTGCAGATGCCGGGTTCCCCGAAAGTTCCCTTTCGCGCCGCTATCCGCAGACCCTCTCGAAGCCTTCGGCGGTGATCCGGGTCGCATCGAGGACCTCTCGGACCGCCCACTTGGACCGCTCGAGCAGCTCCTCACTCGTGCAGTACTTGCGGATCATCTCGATGGCGCGGGCGGAATGGTCCTCGTCGGCCTCCAGGTGCATGACGAAGAACTCCAGATCGTCTTCGCTGAGGCCGTACTGGTCCTTGTAGATCGAGCCGAGGAACGCCATCGTGCGCGTGCGCGCCTCGATCCCGTAGCTCAGTGCGGCGAGCCCCACGACGAAGTGCTCGTCGCGGCACAGTGCGACGAGGCGCTCGACCCAGGCCTTGGACTCGGCGATGGGTTCCACGTCGAACGGGTCGGGCAGCTCCGCGCCCAGCGCTCGCCCGAACTTCGCGACGAGCTGAACGTGGTCACGGCTCGGGTCGCCCTCCCCGTGCTCCTCCTCGAGATTGGAGAGCATCAGCTCACGGACGTCGCGCGGCTCGGCAGCGGCGTACACCGCCGCGACGGCACGCTTGAACTGGTCGACCTGGTAGCAGTAGCTCGGCGCGAACCGAGCGAGGTTGGCCTTCGGGATCTTGCCCTGCGCGAAGTCGACGAGGAACGGCCGCTCCTCGAACCATTGCTCGTTCATGGCCGCTTCGAGCTCTTTGACCACGCGTTCGGCATCCATCACGCCTCCAGTGCCTTGTACAGCTCGATCAGGTTGCCGTCGGGGTCACGGATGTGCGCGGTCCGAAGTCCCCACTCGGGACGGTCCACGGCGTCGGCGACGATCTGTACGCCGGCCGCGCGCAGCCGTTCGAGCTCCGCATCGGGATCGGCCACCTCGATGATGATCGAGATCTTGTCCTGCGCAACGACCGGCTGCGGCAGCGATGCGGTCCCGATCGCGTCGCTGATCAGCGAGCGCGGCGTGATACCGAGTGCCGTGGTGTCGTTGAGGCGCAGCGATGCGTAGTTGTCGCCGTCGTTGAACACCTCTCGCAGCCCGAGGACGTCCCGGTACCACCGCACGCACTCGGCCCAATCGTCCACCAGCAGGCGGACCTGGTTCAGCTCCATGGCGCGCATCATTGCATGCGGTCCTCGCGCGTTGCTACCGTCCGCGCGCCGATCCGCCACAGGAGGGACTCATCATGGGCTTGCTCGATGGACGCGTTGCACTGGTCACCGGCTCCGGGCGCGGGATCGGGCGTGAGATCGCGCTGGAGCTCGCGCGCGAAGGCGCGAAGCTCGTCATCAACGACGCCGGCGTCGAGACGGACGGACGCGGGGGCAGCGAAGACCCGGCCGCTCAGGTCTGCAAGGAGATCGAGCAGCTGGGCGGTGAGGCCGTCCCCAACTACGGCGACGTCTCGAAGTGGGACGACGCCGCCGGGATGGTGAAGCAGGCCGTCGATGCCTTCGGCACGATCGACATCGTGGTCAACAACGCCGGCATCCTGCGCGACAAGTCGCTGGTGAAGATGGAGGAAGCGGAGTACGACGCCGTGATCGCGGTCCACCAGAAGGGCACGTTCAACGTGACCCGTCATGCCGCGCCGATCATGAAGGAGAAGGGCTACGGGCGCATCATCAACATCACGTCCTCGGCGGGCTTGCGCGGCAACTTCGGACAGTCCAACTACTCGGCAGCGAAAGCCGCGATCGCGGGGATGACGCTGACGTGGGCGATCGAGCTGGGCAAGTACGGGATCACCACCAACGCGTTCGCGCCCTCAGGTATCACCCGCATGACGACGGGCTTGTTGCCGGGGGCGGAAGGCAAGGTACCACCGGAGATGGACCCGAAGCTCAACGCGCCGATGATCGCCTTCCTCGCGAGCGAAGCAGCCGCACACGTCAACGGCCAGGTGCTCGGGCGTCGCGGCTACACCTTCACGATCTTCCAGCAGTACGGGATCCGCAGCGGCATGTTCCAGCCCGGCGGTTGGACGCCGGCGGACATCGCGAAGAACTTCGACACGATCCTCGGCCAGTACATGACCACACCCGGCATGGACATCAAGATCAACAAGCCCGCCAAGGAAGGCGAGAAGAAGGAGGGCTGAGCCATAGCCGAGATCGAGTACTTCGCATCCGCGACGCTCGCGGCGCCGCTCGAGAAGGTCTTCGCCTACCGCCTCGATTTCACGAGGCTGCCGGGCTACAACCCCAACGTCTCCAACCTGCGCCAGGTCGCGGGCGAGGGGGTCGGCAAGGGTGCAGAGTACGTCTTCGATCTCACGATCGCCGCCGGCCTCGATCCCATCGAGTCGCCTCTGCGCGTGATCGAGGTCGACGAACCCACGCGCATCGTGATCGAGACCGGTCCCGGATACATGGCGCGCGAGACATGCACGTTCTCGACGACAGGTGAGGGAACCCTGTGCGAGTTCGCGACGGTGCTGAGTTTCCCCGGTGACATCGACGACGCATCCGCGGAGGCGGTCAAGCAACAGGGCCTCGGCCAGGTGCACCTCGAGCTAGAACTCATGAAGAAGAACCTGGAGGCTCCGTGAAGCTCGAGGGACGCGTCGTGATCGTCACCGGTGCCGGCCAAGGCATCGGGCGCGCGTATGCGCACCGCTTCGCGGCCGAGGGTGCGCGGGTCGCGATCGCCGACCTGAACGACGAGAACGCGAACCTCGTCGCCAAGGAGATCGGCGAGGCGGCGTTCGCCGTCCACGTGGACGTCAGCGACGAAGCCTCCGCGCAGCAGATGGCCGATGCGGTGAAGGCCCGGTGGGGTGGCCGCATCGATGTGTTGGTGAACAACGCAGGCATCTTCTACGACCTCAAGCAGAACGACCACTCCCTCGCCTACCTCAAGAAGGTCCTCGACGTGAACATGATCGGGCCGTGGGTTTGCGCGCGGGCGGTGGTCCCCACGATGCGCGAGCAGCGCTCCGGCGTGATCATCAACCAGTCGTCGGGTGCGGCGTGGATGTATGCGATGGCCGGCTACGCGATGCGGCCCGATTCCGAAGAGCTCCCGAGCTATCACTATCCGATGTCGAAGGCGGGCGTGAACGCGCTGACCCACTACATGGCCGCGGCGCTCGGACAGTTCGGCATCCGCGTCAACGCGATCGCGCCGGGCGTGACGATGACCGACGCGACCCGTAAGCACGTCCCGGAGCAGATGATGGGGATGATCAAGATGATGAGCGCGATGCGCCGCACGCTCGAGCCAGAGGAGATCGCCGGCGTCGCGGTCTTCCTCGCATCCGATGACGCGTCGGGGATCACCGGTCAGGTCATCCCCGTCGACGCAGGCGTCACGATGCTCGGATGAGCGAGGAGCTGCCGCAGGCCGGCGTCCCGTTCACCCCCGTCCCCCAGGAGTACGCCCCGCCCTTCCATCACACCCTGGGCGTGCGGATGGGCATCGGGGAGGGCGGCGAAGGCGTGGCGTGGATCGACGTCGACCCGGAGCGCCACTACGGCAACCGGTGGGCCCACGGCGGGATCGCGGGCGCGCTCGCCGACATCTCCAGCGGCATCGCGATCGCCCGGATCGTCACCGACGGCTACACCGAGATCGACGGCACGATCGAGATGAAGGTCAACTTCCTGCGCAAGATCACCGACGGCGACATGACCGCCACCGCGCGCCTGCTCCACGCCGGTAAACGGGTGGCCGTCACCGAGGTGGACATCACCAATCGCGGGGTTCTGTGCGGCAAGGCGCTGGTGACCTTCATGCTCAGTCGCAAGTGAGCGAGGGGGGGACCGAAGGGGCGCCGACGGACAAACGTTCCGCCGAAACCTGCACCTTCGCGGCCGTCTTCGCGGATGCCATCCAATCCACTCCATGCGGCGCGCACGGACCTTCCGGTAGCACGCGCAGCCCATCGGCGCGTTCTCTTCCCTGACGGCGGTTGCGGCAACCGCTCGAAGGGATGACGAAGATGTTCCGAAACGGCTCCCCATTCCGTCTCGGCGCTCGCGCGAAAGCGTGCAGCGCCCTGCTCGTCATCTTCGCGAGCCTGCTTCCCGCGCAGATCTCGCACGCGGCTCTCGGCGCGCCCGAGATCCGCACCCCCGGCGAGAACTCACTGCACCCGAGCGCGGCGCCCTTCAAGGTCCGCATCTCCGGCACCTCCGCGCCCGGCGCGACCGTCAGCATCACCGAAGGCCTCGGCGAGATCGCCGCACCCATCGCCAACGATGCCGGCAACTGGAAGGTCGACGTTCCGATGTCCAACGGCGACCACACGATCGCCGCGATCGCCAGCAAGGACGGGGAGACGAGCTTGCCGTCCTCGACGGTTTCCTTCGCGGTGGACGCGGTGAAGCCGGCCGTCACGATCTCCTCGCCGCGCACCAACGCCTACGCATTCGCCCCTGGTGAGCTGCTCGCCTTCAGCGGGACTGCTACCGACGGAGGTGGCATCTTCGCGGTCCGCACGCGCTACTACCGCCTCAACACCCTCGCGCTCGAGCGACTCGCCGAGTGCACGGACTGCAACACCTCGAGCGCGACGTGGACGGACAAGCCGACGTTGCAGCCCGGGTACTACGTGATGACCGCGACCGCCATCGACAAGGCCGGCAACCAGTCCGACGCCGGGTCGCGGACCTTCACGACTGCCCTCGAGAACGCTCCGAGCTTGGCGCTGCCGACCGTCCCGGCGGTCCCCGGGGCGCCCGACACCCCACTGCCGATCTCGCCGACGCCGGGTCAGATCCTGCCGGGCGCCGAGAAGCCGATCGAGTTCGCCGGCCGTGGCGAGCCCAACAGCGAGATCGAAGCGTTCGAGACGAAGGCCGGCCTCGGCCCGCTGGGGTCCGTCGACTCCGACAACCGCGGTCGCTGGCGCCTGAAGGTCGTGCTGCCGACGGGTTCGTACTCGGTGGTGTTCCGCGCGGTCGACGAGGACGGCAACCCGAGCCCGTGGACGAGCCTGCTGCCCTTCCGGGTGGACGCGAACCGCCCCGCCATCTCGATCCTCACCGGCAACAACACGCTGTTCCTTCCCCTGCAGCCGGTCGTGCTGCAAGGACAGACCACCGACAACCGCGGGGTGCGACAGATCATCGTCGAGTACTGGCTCGGCGAGGAGATGGTCGATCGCAACGTGGCGAGCTGCACCGGGTGTCCGCGGCGCGACGTGTCGTGGAGCGACTCCCCCGACCTCAGCGGTCCCGGCTACTACTACGCCGTGGTGAAGGCGGTCGACACCACCGGCAACAAGAGCTTCGTGCAGTCGCTCCACTTCCTGTACGTGGTGTAGCGCTCACGCACGCTCGTAGATCGCGATCTCACAGATGTAGGGGAAGCTGAACTCGTCGCGACCGGCGAGGTCTGGATGGGTGGCCGCGAGGTCACGGATCTGTGTCAGCACACCGGCCTGTTCGGCTTCGGGCAGCACCGCGATGAAGCTCGTCGACAGGATGCGCTCAACGAGACCTTCCACCGTCATCGGCTGAACATGCTCGAAGCGCGCCTCGTCCAGCTTCCGAAACAGCGGGCTGCTCTCGATCACCGGCTGCCAGGCGCGGTCACGGTGCCGCGGGATGCCGACCCCGCTTCCCTGCGAATGCGGGTCGATGATCTCGGTGATGCGGCTCACCCAGTCGAGGCGATCGTCGCGCAGGTTCCACAGCAACGCCAGGCGCCCCTTGGGCACAAGCACGCGATGGATCTCGGCGAGTGCCTCGGAGAAGCGGAACCAATGGAAGGCCTGTCCCACCGTCATCGCCGAGACGTAGCCGTCGGGTAGCGGGATGCGCTCAGCGGTCCCATCGAGCACCGTCGCGTCGGGCAAGAGCTTGACGAGCTGCGCTCGCATGCCGGCGACCGGCTCGACGGCGATGCACGCGACCCCGCGCCGAGCCAGCTCTACCGTCAGCTTGCCCGTCCCCGCCGCGAGATCGACCACCGGACTGCCGACGTCGAGACGCAGCCGGCCGATCATCCAGTCGACCGCGTCCAGCGGGTAGCTCGGACGGGCAGTGGCGTAGACCTCCGCGGCGATGTTGAATCCGCCTGCGGCGGTCTCGTGGATCTCGCCCATCACGTCAGAAGGACGGCCTTGCCGGTGACCCGGCGCGCGAGCATATCCTCGAGTGCTTCGGCTGCACGCTCGAGCGGGTAGGTCGCCGAGACCAGCGGCTTGATCGTGCCGTCGGTGACCCATCCGAACAGCTGCTCGAGGTTGGCCCTGTTCGCCTTCGGGTCGCGCATCGTGAACGCGCCCCAGAAGACACCGACGATCGAGCACCCCTTCAACAGTGCGAGGTTGAGAGGGATCTTTGGGATGTCTCCCGCTGCGAACCCGACGACGAGGTAACGACCGTCCCACGCGATCCCGCGCAACGCGGGCTCGGCATAGGCGCCGCCGACCGGGTCGTAGATCACATCGACGCCGTTCCCGCCGGTGAGATCTTTGATCCGCGTCTTGAGGTCTTCGGTGGTGTACTCGATCACTTCGTCGGCACCGTGTTCGCGACAGACGTCGAGCTTGTCTTTGCTCGACGCCGCTGCGATCACGCGCGCGCCCAGCGCCTTGCCGATCTCGACTGCGCTGAGTCCGACGCCGCCGGCCGCGCCGAGCACCAGCAGGGTCTCGCCGGCTTGAAGGCGCGCCCGGTCGACCAGCGCGTGGTAGCTCGTCCCATAGGCCAGGACGAACCCGCTTGCGATCGCGTAGTCGACACCGTCGGGCATCGGGATCACACGATCGGCGTCGAGCGCGATCTCCTCGGCGTAGCCGCCGAACACCGCGGACCCGATCACCTTGTCGCCGGGCTTGAACCTGCTCACGCCCTCGCCGACTTCCTTGACGACTCCCGAGACCTCGCCGCCGGGCGAGAACGGTGGGTCGGGCTTGAACTGGTACTTGCCCTGGATGATGAGCGTGTCGGGGAAGTTCACCCCGGCGGCCTTCACGCTGATGACGACCTCGCCGGGCTTCGCGACGGGTGAGGGGACCTCCTCGACGACCAGCGCCGACGGTGGCCCGTACTGCTTGCACAGGACTGCTCTCATGGGAGCCGTGAGTCTAGTAACAACCCCGACGACAGCGTGGGGCCGACAGGAGGGTTCCGCCGGTGCTGAGCGAACCTGTACGACACCTAAGCGAGGCAACCTTGAGGAAGCGAGCGATCCTGAGTAGGGACACATCATCGTCTACACCGGCGGCAACGCGAACGAGCTGTGCGGGACGATCATGGTCGCCGACACGGTCGTGACCGGCGACACCGAGGAAGACCCGAACACCTGCCCCTAAAGATCCGGAGATCACGTGCGACCCAGCGACCATCGCTGGGTCGCGTCTAGAGGTCGGTCCAGGTCACGTGCTTGAGCTCGGTGAACTCCTCGAGGCCGAGTCGCCATTCGCGCCCGATGCCCGACTGCTTGTACCCGCCCCACGCGCCGTGGAAGTTGAGCATCCCACCCCCGATGCCGACGAACCCGGTCCGCAACCGGCGCGCGACGCCGATCGCGCGTTCGCGGTCGGGCGAGATCACGGCGCCGCCGAGCCCGAACATCGAGTCGTTCGCGATCGCGACGGCCTCGTCGATCGAGCGGTACGGCATCACGCACAGCACCGGACCGAAGATCTCCTCCTGTGCGATCCTCATCTCGGTGCGCACGTCGACGAACACCGTCGGCTCGTAGAAGTAACCGGGACGGTCCGGGCGCTTGCCGCCGGTCGCGATGCGCGCGCCCTCCTCGACGCCGGCGCGCACGTAGCTCTCGACCCGCTGGCGATGCTGCTCGCGGATCAACGGCCCGAGCGTGGTGGCGGGATCGGCAGGGTCGCCCGGCACCATCCACGCGCACGCAGCGACCAGAGCCTCGACGACTTCATCGTGCATGTGCTGGGGCACCAGGAGCCGTGTCGTGCAGCCGCATCCCTGGCCGGCGTGCACCATGCAGCTGCCCATCAGCCGCGAGGCGATGTCCTGCGGGGTGGCATCATCCAGCGCGATCGCCGCCGACTTCCCGCCGAGCTCCAGCTGCACCTTCTTCACCGTCTGCATGGCCATCGCACCGACCGCGCGCCCGCCTCCGACCGAACCGGTGAACGCGACCATGTCCACCATCGGATGCGATGCCAGTACCTCGCCGACGTCGATCCCCCCTCCACCGATCACGTTCACGACGCCGGGAGGGATCTCGGCCTCCTCGCATGCCCGCGCGATCTCGAACGCATCCAGCGGCGTCCACGGCGAGGGCTTCAGGACGAGCGTGTTCCCCATCGCGATCGACGGCGCGACCTTCCACGCGTTCACGAAGAACGGATAGTTGAACGGCGTCATCCCGGTCATCACGCCGACGGGCTCGCGGATCGCTATCGAGTGCACGGCGAAGGGATGCGTCCGCGACGGCAGCGGCTCCTCCCATCCAAACTCCTCGGCCCAGCTCGCAGCGAGCGCGAACGCCTCGATCCCCCACCCCACCTGGACCGTCTTCTGGAGCGCAACCGTGGCGCCGACCGTCGCGCACAGCAGCGCGCCAAGCTCTCGCTTGCGCGCGGCGAGGATCTCGCCCACGGCGCGCACGCGCGCCGCGCGATCGGAGGGCTTCATCGACGGCCACGGACCCTCGTCGAAGGCGATGCGCGCGGCTTCGATGGCGCGGGTGGCGTCGGCGGGCGAGGGCACCGCGGCGCGCCCGAGGATCTCCTCGGTCGCCGGGTTCGGCAGATCCACCACCACCTCGGACGCGGGCGCGACCCATTCCCCGCCGATGTAGAAGCGATCGGCGACGATCACAGCTGAACCTTCTGCGCGATCATCTCGCGGTGGAAGGCCGCGTCGCCGAGGTAGGGCTCCAGCGACTTGATCCGTCGTGTGTAGAGATGCATGTCGTGCTCCCAGGTGTAGGCGATCCCGCCGTGGACCTGGATGCCTTCACCGCCGATCCATCCGCACGCGTCACTGCAGTAGGACTTCGCCACGTGCGCCGCCAATGCGGCATCTTCGGCATCGGCGTCGGCGGCCCAGGCCGCGTAGAACGCGCCCGAGCGTGCGGCCTCCAGCAACATCGCCATCTCTGCGCACTTGTGCTTGATCGCCTGGAAGCTGCCGATCGGGCGGCCGAACTGCTCGCGCACCTTCGAGTACTCGACCGACATGTCCAGCACCTTGGACGCGACGCCGACCATCTCCGCGCACACGCTCGCGATCGCGAGCTTCATCGCGGTCCCGAAGTACCCGGGCATCTCTTCGCCCTCGCCGGCCAGCCGCACGTGGCCGATCGTTCGCGTGAGGTCGTAGCCCCGCTGCGGCGTGACCTCGAATCCGCCGTCGTGCAGGCGCAGCCCCGACTCCGTCTGCACCAGCAGCGCGTCGGCGCACGGTGCGTCCAGGACGTAGGAGCCCACGCCATCGGGAGAGGCCCACGCGAACGCGAACACCGCTTCGCCGCTCGCGATCTTCGGCAGCCACGCTGCCTTCTGTTCCTCGGAGCCGCAGCGGTCGATCGCCATGCCGCAGATCGCGACGCTGGACAGGAACGGGACCGGCGCGAGCGCGCGCCCGAGCTCACCGAGCAGCAACACAAGATCGAGGTAGCCCTGACCGAGCCCGCCGTACTTCTCCTCGAAGGGAAGCGCCATCCAGCCCAGATCGGCCATCTGCTTCCACAGGGTGCGCGACCATCCCGCCGGGTCGTCGAGGACCTCGCGCACGTGCGACGGCGGGCACTGCTGCTCGAGGAAGCGGCGCGCCTCCTTCTGCAGCTCATACTGACCGTCGCTGAAATCGAAATCCATCAGCCGACCTTCTCTTTCGGCGCCCACACTTCGCCACGCGGCATCCCCAGGATGCGCTCGGAGATGATGTTCTTCTGGATCTCGGTCGAGCCGGCGGCGATCGTCTGCGCGAACGAGGCGAGGTAGGCGTTCTGGGCGCGCCCGTCCTCGTAGGCGTCACCCTCGTACAGCATCCCGGCGGCGCCCTCGATCTGCAGCGACAACAGGTTGGTGCGTCGCACGAGCTCGGACCAGTAGAGCTTCATCACCGACGCTTCGCGCCCCGGCTGTCCGGTGCGCAGGATCGAGGAGATCATGCGCAACCCGATGTATCGCATGATCTCGACCTCCGCGTGCGCGGCGGCGAGCCGTTCGCGGAAGGCCGGATGCTTGGAGGCCGGCACGCCGTCGCGCGTCACGGTCTTCGCGTGCTCGGCGAGGTCGTAGAGCGCGTTCCGGAACCGGATCTGATGCGCGAGGAACGCAGGGCCCCGCTCGTGCGCTAGCGTCGTGTTCGCGTACATCCAGCCTTGGTTCATCTCGCCGACGAGGTTTGATGCCGGGACCTCGACGTCGGTGAAGAACACCTCGTTGAACTCGCTCTCGCCGGACAGCATCTTGATCGGCCGCACCTCGATCCCGACCTGGTCCATCGGGCACAGCAGGAACGTGATGCCCTTGTGCTTGGCCGCGGTCGGGTCGGTGCGTGTCAGCACGAAGATCCAGTTGGCGAGGTGGCCCGACGACGTCCAGATCTTCTGACCGTTGATGATCCACTCGTCGCCGTCCCGCTCGGCCCGGCAC
>JBKJXT010000098.1:0-3886 GCA_046716205.1 Actinomycetota bacterium | reverse complement strand
CCACGTTCGGACTGCCGCTGCTGCGCGGGCTGGCTACCACCACCGCGGTCGCCGTCGCCGAGCCTTTGAGCTCCCAGGACTCGCTCGCCGACCGGGTGCGCGGCGACGGAGAGCTCCGCCGCGCGGTCGCGACCGTCGATCACGCCGATACCGTTCCCGGCCACATCGGCCTCGTCGCGGGGCTGCGGGATCTCTCGCTGGGGCTTGCGGCGCCGCACTACGGCACACGGTCCCGCACCTCGGGAGTCGTGCCTTCCCCCTCGCCGTGACGGCGGCAGCCATCGTCCCGGCCCACGACGAGGCATCTCGCATCGCCGCCACGGTCGCCGCGTTGCGGGCGATCCCGACGCTAGACGACATCATCGTGGTCGACGACGCGTCGAGCGACGACACGGCTGCCATCGCGACGCAGGCGGGCGCGCGCGTCCACCGGCTGGGGCGAAACCTCGGCAAGGGAGGCGCGTTGACGGCCGGACTGGGCGCGACGCAGGCCGAGGTGATCGTCTTGATCGATGCGGACCTCGGCTCGACCGCATCGGTCGCCGCCGCGCTGCTGGAGCCGGTGCTGGCCGGCGTTGCCGACATGAGCATCGCGCGCCCGCCCGACGGCGCGCCCAGCGGGTTCGGGCTCGTGGAGGGCTTCAGCCGGTGGGGGATACGACGGCTCGCGCGAGCGGAGATGCAGCGCCCCTTGTCCGGACAGCGAGCGATGAAACGGGAGATCGCCGAGCGGTTCGGGTTCGCGCGTGGCTTCGGCGTCGAGACAGCCCTGACCATCGATGCGGTGCGCGGCGGGTACCGTGTCGTCGAGGTCCCCTACCAGATCGAGCATGCTCGCACGGGGCGCGACGTCGCCGGGTTCATCCATCGCGCGAGACAAGGCCTGGATGTCGCGGCGGTGCTCCTGGCCCGTGCCTTCAGCACCACGGCGCGTCGTCGTGATACACACAGACGATGACCACCATCGGTCTGTGGGTCCTCGTCGTGCTGGTGGCCGCTGCAACGACCTGGCGCGCCGGCACCTACCTCGCGGTCACCGCGCCACTCACGCGCGCGAACCACCGGGGGTTGCAGGTCCCGACCGCCGCCGGGATCGCGATCATCCTCGGCCTCCTGGCTTCCAGCGCGGTCGTGCGCGTGCTGTTGTCGATCACGCCGGAGTCGCCTCGGTTGCTGGCCGCAGCGCTGGTTGCGCCGTCGATCCTTGCCGCGGCGCTCGGATTCGGACTCCTCGGGCTGTGGGACGACATCGCCGGCACGTCGGGGCAACGCGGCTGGTCTGCGCACCTTCGTGCGCTGGGCCGCGCGGAGGTGACCTCCGGCGCGCTCAAGCTCCTCGCCGGCGGGATGCTCGCGATCGTGCTGTCGCCGGGTCGCGACCTGTGGGTGCTGTTCGCGCAGGCGGCCGTCATCGCGTTGAGCGCGAACCTGTTCAATCTCCTCGATATCCGGCCCGGCCGTTCCCCCAAGGTGATGCTGATCGCCATCGCCGCGTTGCTGATCGCCGGCGGCCCCGTGTCGCTTCATCTCGCTGCGCTCGCCGGTGCGGTCGCGGCATTCCTGCCGCTGGATCTGCGGGAGCGAGCGATGCTCGGCGACACCGGCGCGAACGCGATCGGCGGTGTCATCGGCTATTCGATCGTCATCACCGCGTCGATCACGTGGCTGGTGGTGGCGCTGGGGCTGTTGGTTCTTCTCAACGTGGCGGGCCAGCGGCCAGGACTTTCCACCCTGATCGACGCAACTCCACCGTTGCGCGCCTTCGATCGCGCTGGCCGCGCACATTGATCGCCGAAGTTCCTCGACCGCGACGCTGCGATGTGTTAGTTTGATGCCCCGTAGGGAAAGCCGACCTGCGGGAGTTTTTTTTGTGACGAAACACATCTTCGTGACGGGCGGCGTCTCGTCGTCGCTGGGCAAGGGCCTCACCGCTGCATCCCTGGGACGTTTGCTGAAGGCTCGCGGGCTGCGGATCGTGATGCAGAAGCTCGATCCGTACATCAACGTAGACCCGGGCACGATGAACCCCTTCCAGCACGGAGAGGTTTTCGTCACCGACGACGGCGCCGAGACCGATCTCGATCTTGGGCACTACGAGCGGTTCATCGACGAGAACCTCACTCGGGACTCCAGCGTCACGACCGGAAGCGTCTACTCGACGGTCATCGCGCGTGAACGGCGTGGGGATTATCTCGGCGCGACCGTGCAGGTGATCCCGCACATCACCGAAGAGATCAAGAGTCGTATCCGCCGCTTGTCCTCCGACGAGGTCGACATCGTCATCACCGAGGTCGGTGGCACGGTCGGTGACATCGAGTCGCTGCCCTACCTCGAGGCGATCCGCCAGATGCGCCATGACGTCGGCCGGGACAACGTCTTCTACCTCCACGTGTCCCTGGTGCCCTACATCGGCCCCACCGGAGAGCTCAAGACCAAGCCGACGCAGCACTCGGTCGCAACGCTTCGTTCGATCGGTATCCAGCCCGACGCGATCGTCTGCCGCTCGGACCGCCCGATCACCTCCGGCATCAAGAAGAAGATCGCACAGTTCTGCGACGTCGAGACCGAAGGCGTGGTCGCGGCGATCGACGCGCGCTCGATCTACGACATCCCGATCGTGCTCCGCGAGGAGAAGCTCGATTCCTACGTCTTGCAGCGACTTCGGATCGAGGCGCCGGAGCCTGACCTGGGCGACTGGCTAACGCTCGTCGATCGCATCGAGAACGCTTCGCGCCCGGTTCGGATCGCGATCGTGGGCAAGTACGTCACGCTCGCGGATTCCTACCTGTCAGTCGTCGAAGCCGTGAAGCACGCTGCGTTCCATCACAGCGGCAAGCTCGAGCTGGTGTGGATCGCATCCGATGACCTCACCCATGAGACCGGCCATCCCTACCTCGACGGCGTCGACGGGATCGTGGTGCCCGGCGGGTTCGGGGTTCGGGGGATCGAGGGCAAGCTTGCCGCGATCCGCTACGCACGCGAGAAGAACGTCCCGTTCCTCGGGCTCTGTCTGGGGTTGCAGTGCGCGGTGATCGAGTTCAGTCGCGATGTGATGGGTCTCGAGAACGCGAACTCCTCGGAGTTCGACCAGACCACGCCGCACCCGGTGATCGACCTGATGACCGAGCAGCACGACATCGCCAACAAGGGCGGCACGATGCGGTTGGGGCTGTGGGTGTGCAAGCTCGCGGAAGGATCCAAGGCGCGCGCCGCGTACGGCGAGGACATCATCCTGGAGCGTCACCGTCACCGCTACGAGGTCAACAACCGCTACCGCCGTCAGCTTGAGGCGGCCGGCATGCGCATCACCGGCACGACGGTCGACAACAAGCTCTGCGAGATCATCGAGCTTCCAAACCACCCATTCTTCGTTGCGACGCAGTTCCACCCGGAATTCAAGAGTCGCCCGACGCGCCCGCATCCCTTGTTCCGCGACTTCGTCGGGGCGGCGCTGGCGCGCGCCGAGGCCGGAACGCTCGACCTGCAGGTCTCTGCGCAAGAGCCGGCTGAGCGTTCCTAGCGCAGGATGGCGCGGCTGATACCCTCGCCGTCGATGGCGGGAGCGCAGCGATGATCGTCGGGGTTCCGCGCGAGGTGATGGAGTCCGAGTATCGGGTCGCCATCACTCCGGTGGGTGTGCACGAGCTCAGCCTCTCGGGGCACACCGTCCTGATCGAGTCCTCCGCAGGCGAAGGTTCATCGATCACAGACCTCGCGTTCGAGCGGGCCGGTGCGCGCCTGCGTGCCTCGCGCGCCGATGTCTGGGGCGAGGCCGACCTTATCCTCAAGGTCAAGGAGCCCCAGCCCTCGGAGTTCGATCTGATGCGCGCGGGCCAGATCGTGTTCACCTATCTGCATCTCGCCGCGCATCCAGACGTCACCGAGG
>JBKJXT010000097.1:0-7520 GCA_046716205.1 Actinomycetota bacterium | reverse complement strand
CCTCGCGCGCGCCGGGGTTCCGCGACCGTTCGGCGTCACCATCCAGCCGGGTCAGCGTCTCCCGCTCGCGCCGCCGCTCGGGGCGGTGTTCGTGGCGTGGTCGGACGCGGCGGTGATCGAGGCATGGCTCGCCAAGGTGGGTCCCGCGGCGAAGAAGCAGACCGTCGATCATTTCCGCAAAGCGGTGGAGGCCGTGCGAACCCGCGGCTACTCCGTCGGCCTCGAGGGGTCTAACCGGGCGCGCCGTGCGCGCAACGCGCAGAAGGGCGGGACGCTGGAGGAGGAGATCCGCGGCGTGCGGTTGGAGGAGTACGCCCTCATCGACATCGACGCGAAACAGCAGTACTACGTCAATCACATCGGCGTGCCGGCGTTCGGACCCGACGGCGAGGTCGCGATCGCGATGTTCTTGATCGGCTTCACCGGCCCCATCCCAGGCACACAGGTGGAGCGGGACGCGACGCGTCTGCTGCAGGTCGCCGCGCGGGTGACCAAGTCGATCCACGGGCGCGCGCCAAACCTCTGAGAAGGGTTCGCGTCAGCGGCTGAGGGGTACCGACAGCGGTATGGGAACCCTTCATGAACGGAACGTTTCGTACTGGATCGCGACGACCCCGACGACGGACTATCCGCCACTTAGCCAGACAACGAAGCCCGAAGTTGTCGTGGTCGGTGGCGGGATCACCGGGCTGACGACCGCCTACCTCCTGGCGAAAGAGGACGTGCGCGTGTTGCTGGTCGAGGCGGGGAAGATCTGCTCCGGCGTCACCGGATACACCACCGCGAAGGTGACCGCGCAGCACGGGCTCATCTACAGCAAGATCGCGAAGCGTCACAGCAAAGAGGTCGCGGCCATGTACGCCGACGCTCAGACCGAGGCGATCGACCTCATCGACTCGATCGTGCAGACCGAAGGCATCGATTGCGACTTCACGCGGATGCCCTCCTACGTGTACTCCGAGAACCCCAAGATGCTGTCCAAGATCCAGTCCGAAGCGGAGCTCGCCGAGGAACTCGGCATCCCGGCCGCGTTCGATCCTTCGCCGGGACTCCCCTGGCTGGTCTCGGCATCGGTCCGCTTCGACGATCAAGCCCTGTTCCATCCGCGACGGTATGCGCTGGGTCTCGCGGAAGCGTTCGTGCAACGCGGCGGCATCATCGCCGAGGACACCCGCGTGCTGGACGTCGAGGACGGCGATCCCTGCACGGTAAAGACCGAGCACGGCGACATCCAGGCGCGCGCGGTGGTCCTGGCGACCCAGACACCCTTCCTGGCGGCGGGGATGTTCTTCGCGCGCACGACTCCGTCACGCTCCTACGTCATCGCATCCGAGTTCGACGACATGCCGGGCGGGATGTACCTGTCCGCGGACGAGCCGACGCGGTCGATCCGTCCTCATCCAGGGCGCGACGGCAACGTCCTCATCCTCGGCGGCGGCGGACACCCGACCGGCCGCGAGGAGGAAACAAGCAACGAGTACCGCGATCTGGAGATGTGGGCGGCGGAGCGCTTCGGGGCGTTCCAGCCGACCTGGCGATGGTCCGCGCAGGACTTCATGCCGGCGGACGGACTCCCCTACATCGGCCCGATCGCCAAGGGATCGCCGCACATCTACGTGGCGACCGGCTTCATGAAGTGGGGGATGACGAACGGAACCGTCGCGGGTCGATTGATCACCGATGAGATCATCGGACGGCGAAACGTGTGGAGCGAGGCGTTCGACTCGACGCGCGTGAAGCCGATCAAGGAGATGAGAACCGTCCTCAAGCAGGGCGCGGAGACGGCGAAGTCGTTGATCGTGGACCGCGTCGTATCTCTGCTGCCGCGCGCGCCGAAGGACCTTGAGATCGGCGAAGGCGCCATCATCGAGGTCGATGCCGAGCAGGTCGCCGCGTTCAAGGGTGAGGACGGGACCATCCGCGCCGTCAGCGCGACGTGCACGCACATGGGGTGCATCGTGCACTTCAACGATGCGGAGCGTTCGTGGGACTGCCCATGTCACGGCTCGCGCTTCGACCTCGACGGCAAGGTGATCAGCGGTCCCGCGGTCAAGGACTTGGAACACAAGCGCGTCGAGTCGATGACCGAGATCGACTGAAGCGCTTACGCCATCGCTTGCCCACCGTTGACGCGCCACACCTGACCGGTCGCCCACCGCGACGCGTCGCTGGCGAGGTAGAGCATCAGGTGCGCCTGGTCGATCGGCTCGCCGACGGTGCGTAGCGGCGACAGCCGGCTCATCTGCTCGACGAACGCGTCGTAACGCTCTTGGTTGACGCTGCCGTCGGGCTCGTAGATGTGGCGCGCGGTGAACCCGCTCACCGTCATCCCCGGCGCGACGGTGTTGACACGGATCCCGTGCTTGCCGACCTCGAACGCGAGCGTCTTGGTGAGCTGAGCCACCGCTGCCTTGGTCATCGCGTACAGCCCGTACTTCGGCGCCGGCGTGTCGATCGCGGTCGAGCTGACGTTGATGATGCTGCCCGATCGCTGTGGGATCATCGCTCGCACGGCCGCCTGGCAGCCGAACAACACCCCTTTGAGATTGACGGCGACCACCTTGTCGAGCTGCTCCTCGGTCGCATCGGCGAGCGCTCCGTCCATCGCGATACCCGCGACGTTGCAGATGACATCCAGACGCCCGAATTCCGCGACAGCGCGGTCGACCATCGCGTCGACCTCGTCCTTGCGAGCGACGTTCACCGCATGCCCGATGGACGCGCCGCTCAGCTCGGCCGCGACCTTCTCGGCCCCATCGCCGTCGATGTCCGCGCAAAGCACCTGCGCGCCGGCGGCCGCAAACACCTCCGCGGTGGCGCGGCCGATGCCGCTCGCGGCGCCGGTGACGACGGCGGCGCGCCCGGTGAGGTCGAAGGCTTCGAGCAGGGACATCGGTCGCTCCTCTGACGGTCCGTCAGGTTCCTGAGCACGGAGCATAGCCCGGCGGCTAGATTGCCCGCCGATGCGCGCCTTCATCACCGGAGCAACCGGCTTCATCGGCGGCCACACGGCCCAGGTGCTTCTGCGCGATGGCTGGGACGTAACCGCGCTGGTGCGCACGCCGTCTCGAGCGCAGCATCTCGCCGACCGGGGCGTGACGCTGTTACAAGGCGACGTCACCGAGCCTCACACGTTCGCGGGCGCGATGAAAGGCCACGACGCCGTGTTGCACATCGCGGCGTGGTATTCGCTGGGGGTCGAGGATCGCGCGGCGATGGAGCGCATCAACGTGTACGGGACCGAGCACGTATTGGGAGCCGCGGTCGATGCGGGCGTCCCTCGCATCCTTCACTGCTCGAGCGTCGCAGCGTTGGGGACGCAGCCCGCCGGGACCGTCGGGGACGAGCACAGCCAGCGGCACGGGGAGTTCTCCTCGGTCTACGAGGAGACGAAGTTCCAGGCCCACCAGCACGCGCGTTCGCTGGCCCAGGGGGGCGCGCCGATCGTCACGGTCATGCCGTGCGCGGTCTACGGACCGGGTGACGACAGCCTGCTCGGCGTGTTGTTCGGGCTCTACGCGCGCAAGCTGCTGTTCGCGCTGCCGTTCCAGGACATCGGGGTCAGCTGGGTCCACGTCGAAGACGTCGCCGGCGGGATCGTCCGCGCGGTGAGCGACGCACCGGCCGGCGAGGAGTACATCCTCGCTGGCGACAACGAGACGATCGGTGGCCTGATGCGACGGATCGCGCCCCTGACCGGGATCCGTCGCCCGGTGATGAGCGTGCCGCGTTGGCTGATGCGGCTGAGCCTGCCGCTGGACCCATTGATCGCGCGGGCGCTCGGCCAGTCTCGCGGCATCGTGCGCGACGGCTACCGCGCGCTCGACGGTTCGCTGATGTTCTCGTCGGCGAAGGCGGTGCGCGGGTTCGGCTACTCCTATCGCTCCCTTGAGGAGGGCATACCCCCGATGATCCGAGCGATGCGCGGGGCAGCCAGAGGTTGACGGCGCCTCACGCCCGCAGTACCTTCGCTTTCGTAACTGCAATCAGTTGTTTGGAATAGCAAACAGCCCGAGGAGGCGCGGCATGCACGTGCTGACCGACGAGACCGGCTTCTCCCCCATCGAGGACGCGATCGCTGCGATCGCTCGCGGCGAGATGGTCATCGTGATGGACGACCCTTCGCGTGAGAACGAAGGCGACTTCGTGATGGCGGCCGAACACGTCACCGCCGACGCGGTGAACTTCATGGTCACACACGGCCGCGGTCTGGTGTGCATGCCGATGACCTCGAAGCAGCTCGATCGCCTCGGTCTGCAGCAGATGGTGCCGAACGACCCGAGCGGGACCGCGTTCGCGGTCTCGATCGACATGGCCGAGCCACCCAATACAGGGATCTCGGCGCACGACCGGGCGCGGACCATCGTGCGTGCGTTCGAGCCCGACGCACATCCGAGCGAGTTCATCTCTCCGGGCCACGTCTTCCCGCTGCGAGCGCGCGCCGGCGGTGTGCTCGCGCGCCCCGGGCACACCGAGGCGGCGATCGACCTTGCGCGGCTGGCCGGTTGCGCGCCTGCCGGTGCGATCTGCGAGATCCTTAATGCCGACGGCTCGATGGCGCGCCGCGACGACCTGTTCGAGATCGCGCGCACCCACAACCTGCTCGTGATCACGATCGAAGACCTGATCACCTACCGGATGCGTACCGAGGCTCTCGTGGAGCGCGGCGGCGAGGCGACCGTGCCGACGCCGTACGGTCCGTTCCACGCGCGCGCCTACACCGGCACCGACGGCGAGGAGCACCTGGCGCTGATCTTCGGTGATCCACTCGCGCAGCCGGCCCCCCTGGTGCGGCTCCACTCGGAGTGTCTGACCGGCGACGCGTTCGGAAGTCTCCGTTGCGACTGCGGCGAGCAGCTCCGCGAGGCGATGCGCTTGATCGCGCTGGAGGGTGCGGGCGTCGTCGTCTATATCCGTGGCCATGAAGGCCGCGGCATCGGCCTGGTGCAGAAGCTGCGCGCCTACGCCCTACAGGACGAAGGTGCGGATACCGTCGAGGCGAACCTCGCCCTCGGCTTGCCTGCCGACGCGCGCACCTACGGGGCCGGCGCGCACGTGCTGCGCGACCTCGGCCTGCGCTCGGTGCGCCTGCTGACGAACAACCCGGCCAAGCGAGCGGGCTTGGAGGCTGCCGGGATCGCGGTGCAGGAGCGCATCGCGCTACAGACACTGCCAACGACGCACAACCTGCGCTACCTCGAGGCCAAGCGCGATCGTCTGGGACATGACGTCGTGCTCGAGATGGCGTAGAACTCGGGCATGGAGCAGCCCTATGTCGTTGGGATCGGCGGCACGACGCGGCCGGGTTCGTCTACCGAGAAAGCCATCAGATGGGCGCTGCGCGTCTGCGAGTCGATGGGCGCGAAGACGGCGCAGTTCACCGGAGCCGACCTGGCCGCGCTGCCCTTCTACGCGCCCGAGAACCCGGATCGCACCGATGAGGCTCGGCGGTTCGTCGAGGAGATCAGGCGCGCCGACGCGTTGATCATCGGCTCACCCGGCTACCACGGGTCGGTCTCCGGGTTGGTGAAGAACGCGCTCGACTACACCGAGGACCTTCGCGACGACGAACGCGTCTACCTCAGCGGGATGCCGGTCGGGTGCGTGGCGACGGGGATGGGATGGCAGGCGACGGTGACGACGCTGGACGCCCTGCGGGCGATCACCCACGCCTTGCGCGGCTGGCCGACGCCGCTGGGGGCGTCGCTCAACACCTCGACCCCGGCGTTCGACGACGCCGGCGAGGTCGTCAACGACCAGGCCGCGTTCCAGTTGAAGGTGATGGCCGAACAACTGATGGAGTTCGCGCGCCTGCGCTGAGCCAGCGCGTTCAGACCACCCGAAGATCCCACTTGATTCGGCCGCTTGAAGTGCCTCTTACCTCTCGTGGATATCTGACGGGTCGTCAGATATCGTGAGACCAGCATGGATTTCGAGTTCTCGCCCGACGAGGCGGCGTTCCAGCAAGAGGTGCGCGCGTTCCTGCGCGAGCGCTACGACCCCGAGGTCATGGACCCGTCGCGCGAGGGGATGGCGCAGCTCGTCGACTCGCCGAAGCGGCGCGCGTTCATGCGCGAGATGGCCGAACGCGGGTGGATCGGGATGTCGTGGCCGGCCGAGTACGGCGGCGGTGAGAAGCCGGGGATCTACGAGTACCTGTTGAACGAGGAGCTCGCGACGGTGGGCGCGCCGTTCATCGGCAAGGGCGTCGGCATCGTCGGTAAGACCATCATCCGCCACGGCAACGAGCGCCTGAAGCAGGAGTTCCTGCCGAAGATCCTCAACGCCGAGATCGAGTTCGCGATCGGCTACACCGAGCCGGACTCGGGCAGCGACCTCGCGTCGATGAAGACGCGCGCGGTGCGCGACGGCGAGGGCTGGCGCATCAACGGGCAGAAGCGGTTCACCACGAGCGCGCATTTCGCGGACTGGTACTGGCTCGCAACGCGCACCGATCCCGACGCGCCGAAGCACAAGGGGATCACGTTGTTCCTCGTGCCCATGGACGCGCCGGGCATCACGATCCAGGCGATGCCGACGCTCGGCGACGACGAGATCACCAATGAGGTGTTCCTCGACGACGTGTGGGTCCACAACGACTACGTCGTCGGCGAGATCAACAAGGGCTGGTACTACGTCAGCGAGGCGCTCGACTTCGAGCGGTTCACGCTCTACACGATCTCTGCCTACGTGAAGAAGTACGAGGCGCTGCGCGACTACGTGCGCGCCGCCGAGCGCGAAGGGATCCCGCTGCGCGACGACCCGCTGATCCGCCAGAGGATCGCGTGGCTGGCGACGCACACCGAGGTCGCGCGGATGCACATGGCGCGCGTGGTTGCGACGGCGGCAGCGGGCGGCGTACCCAACATCGAATCGTCGATGTTCAAACTGTGGACGACGACGCTGGGACAGCGGTTCGCCGACGAGTTCATGATCTGGAGCGGGCCGGCCGGGGCGCTCAAGAAGGGTGAGCCGGGCGCGCCCGCGAACGGGCGGTTCGAGCACATCTACCGCTACAGCGTTGTCGACACCGTCGGGGCGGGGACGAGCGAGGTGCAGAAGAACATCCTGGCGCGCCGGGGGCTGGGCCTGCCGGTCGAGAGTTAGCCGTGGACGACAACCTCGCGGGCATCTTGATCCTCGACCATTCCACGGTCGGGCCTGCGAGCCGGTGCACCCAGATCCTCGGCGATCTGGGCGCACGCGTGGTGAAGCTCGGACCGGTGGGCGGCGATCGATGGTCGCCGCCGTGGTACGCCTACGGCGCCGGCCGCAACACGCTGCGGGCCAGGTTCGATCTCAAGGCGGAGGCGGGGCGCGACGCGTTCCTGGCTCTCGCGGCCGCCGCGGACGTCATCGTCGAGTCGTTCCGGCCGGGCGTTGCCGACAAGCTCGGAGTCGGCTACGGAGTCGTTCGCGAACGCAACCCTCGGATCGTGTACGCGGCGACGTCCGGGTACGGCGCGGATGGCCCGCACCGCGACCGCTGTCTCTTATAAACATCCTCCGAGCCCACGAGA
>JBKJXT010000096.1:0-3028 GCA_046716205.1 Actinomycetota bacterium | reverse complement strand
TCGATCGCCTCGGTGGCGAACGAAGCAACGACGAACAGCTGCAGTCCCGATCGCACGACGAGGACGCCCGCGTCCGTCGCGCCGGGTACCAGGCGCGCCCCGCCGCGCGCCCGGCCGTCGGTCTCGATGAGGTCGGGCGCGTCCGCATACGAGGCCGTTCGCGTGCCTTCAACGATCTCCGGCAACAGGCGCGCCCGCTGTTCGTCGTCGCCGCAGCGCTCGATCGCGAGCGCCGCGATCATGGAGAGCAGGAACGAGCCGGCGACCATGGCCCGGCCTGTTTCCTCGGCGAGGATGCATCGCTCGACCAAGCCCAGCGCGTCCTCGCCTGCCTCGAGCCACCCCAGTCCGCCCATCTCGATGTGCAGCGCAGGATCGTGGGCGACCGCTCGTCCACGTCTGCGCGCGGACAACAAGCGCCGCGCCTCGGCGCGCAGCGCGTCTTGCTCGGAGCTGAAGGCGAACCGCATCAGTCGTAGGAGCGGCGATCGTCTAGCCGCTTCGCGCCGTCTGCGATCGTGCCCGGAGCCACCACGACGACGTCGGCGCGCAGCCGCACCAGCTGGCGGACCTCCTCCGCGATGCGTGCCGCGAACGCATCGTCGCCGGGCGCCTCGATGGCGATGCGGAACTCGTCTGTGCCGGATGCGTTGCGCTCGACGACGCCTTGCCAGCGCGACACCTCCGGATGGCGTGCCATCACCTCCGCGAGCTGGTCGGGGTACACGAACATCCCGCGTATCTTGGTCGTCTCGTCGACGCGGCCGGCGAACCGGGTGATGCGCGCGCCGGTGCGCCCGCACGGGCACGACTCGTCGGTCAGCACCACCAGGTCGCCGTTCGCGAATCGCAACAGCGGACGGTTCGGGTTGGGGATCGTTGCGCACACCTCGCCCGGCTCACCGATCGAAACCGGCTCGCGCGTCTGTGGGTCGAGGACCTCAAGGATCTGGTCGGGGTGCAGATGCATCCCAGTGCGCGCCCAGCACTCGTACGCTGGCAGCAGTCCGTCTGCCGATCCGTAGACCTGGCGCACCATCGCGCCCGTGCGCGCCTCCAGATCCTCGCGCATGTCTTCGGTGAGCTTCTCGGCGGTGACGAACGCGACCTCGAGGCTCCAGTCCTCGCGTGGATCTTGGCCGAGCTCTGAGGCCTTCTCGCACAGGATCTTGAGGAAGCTCGGCGTGCCGACGTACCCGGTCACCGGAAGCTTGGTGAGGATCTGTGCTTGCACTTCGGTGTTCTGCGGTCCGGCCGGCACCACCGCGCACCCGGCGACGGTGAGCTGTTCCTCCAGACCGAACCCTCCCGGCGAGAGGTGGTAGCTGAACGTGTTGAGAACGATGTCGTTCTCGCGGAAGCCCATCGCGTGGAAGGCGAGCGCCAGCGGCGTCTTGCCGCGCTGCGCCGGGGGATCCTCGCGCCTCGTGGATGCGTAGAAGTGCGGACCGGGGGAGACGAAGATGCGCTTGGCTTCGTGCAGCGGGAACGTGCCGAGGCCCGCGCGCGCCTGCTGTGCCTCCGCCTTGGTGGTAACCGGTATGCGTGCGAGGTCACCGAGGTCCTTCACGACGTCGGGCTCCATGCCTGCGGCTTCGAGCTTCGCGCGGTACAGCGGCGAGCCGTCCCAGCAGTTGCGGACGGTTTCGATCAGCAGGCCGGTGTGGTGGACGCGACGCGTCAACGCGTCGAGAGCCTCCCTGTCGTTGCCGAGTCCGGTCTTGCGGTCCACGGCGCGAAGCCTATCCGGTGCGCTCGGCGATGCTGAACCCTAGGCGGCGCTGGTGCCCTGGTTCTCGACGTCGTCTGCTTCGGGGACGTGGAGCACCGCGTCGGGCAACAGGACGTGGAAGGACGCGCCACCGCCTGCTCGATCCTCTACCCATGCGCGGCCACCGTGCAGGGCCGCGAATCGAGCGACGAGCGACAGGCCGATGCCCACACCCGGCGCGCTGGGGCGAACGGTCGGGCCCTGGCGGAACTCCTCGAAGATCTCTTCCTTGAGCTCGGCGGGCACGCCCGGCCCGGCGTCCTCCACCACGATCTCGGCGTCCTTGCCGCTGCTCCGCACGTGCACCCAGATCTGGGTCTCATCACTGGTGTGACGTACAGCGTTGATCAAGAGGTTCTCGACGATGCGCTCCACCTTCGCGCGGTCCACCAGCGCGCTCACCGGCTCGGCGATCAGCTCGACGGCGCGCCCGCGCGTGATGTCGTCTTCGGCGATCAACCCGGCCACCAGTGTGTGCAGGTTGGTCGGCGTACGTACCGGGTCCAGGATGCCGCGGCTCAGACGATCCAGGTCGATCGTGTCACCCAACAGTCGCTGCAACTTGCGCGCGCTCGAGCTGAGACGGTCGAACATCTCCGCACGATCGGCCGGCGTCAGGGTTCGGTAGGTGCGCTGAAGCGTCATCGCGTAGCCGAGCACGGAGGTGAGCGGGGTGCGCAACTCGTGGGAAACCGCCGACAGGAATCCGTTCCGTACCTCGTCGAGACGTTTGCGTTCGGTCACGTCGCGGAAGCTCCACACGCGTCCGACGCTCTCACCGTTCACGCGTTGCGGCTGGGACCACCGCTCGAAGACGCGACCGTCCTTGAACTCCAGGACGTCGACGCTTTCGGCGTCGGGATGCGCGTACAGCTCCTGGACCTTGGCGACGAACCCATCGGGGTCCTTCAACTGGTCCAGCACGTGCGTCATGGCGCGATCGTCGTCACCGGAGGCGACGATCTCGTCGGGGATCTGCCACATGTGCGCGAACTTCTGGTTCAGGCTCGTGATCTTGCCGGCGCGATCGACTACCAAGATCCCGTCGGCGGTGGACTCAAGCGTCGCCGCGAGCAGGGAGAGCGTGTGGTTGAGGTGTTCCTCGGAGGCCACACGATCGGTGATGTCGCTGAACGTGATCACCTCACCGACGACGACGTCGCGCTTGAGGATCGGTGTCCTGGTCAGCTCCCCCTGGAACTGCTTGCCGTCCCCGCGCGTGAACATCGCAGTCGTATCGGGTGTGGGCGCCCCACC
>JBKJXT010000095.1:0-3978 GCA_046716205.1 Actinomycetota bacterium | reverse complement strand
ATGCTGGACCCCTCGACGTCGGGCGAGGCTTGGAAGCAGCTCCGATCGCTTCGTCCCGGGGTGCTCCGCTCGCTCGCACTCGAGGGGATCCGCAGTGATGACTGGCGGATCCGACGCGCATGCGCCCGGCTGCTCGACGACCTTGCGCTCACCGATGACTCCATGCAGGCCTTGGCCGGCGCGCTCCGAGATGACCACCCTCGCGTTCGCGCGGCGGCGTTCCATTCGTTGACCTGCGAGGACTGCAAACCCGAGGCGTGCTCGATCGACATCCGCGCCGTGGTGGTGCAGATGCTGAACGATCCCAGTGCGGACGTGCGCCTTCGCGTGCTCCAGTCGATGTGGGCGCCGCGGTGGCGCCTGGAGCCTGGCGGGATGCTTGCGGCGATCCAACGCGTCGCGAAGCAAGACGCGAGCCAGCGTGTCCGCGACGAGGCGCAGGGCTTCCTCGACGGCGTCCAGGCGATGCGCAAGATGTCGGCGCGATTCGAAGCGCTGTCGGCTGAGGTGCGGAAGAAGGCGGCCAAGCACGCGGGCAAGTGGGTCGCGATCGCCGAAGGAACGGTGATCTCGGCGGACCGTCATCAGGGCCAGATCCGACGCGACGTGAAGGGACACGGCCGGCCCGACGCGACGATCCTGTTCGTGCCTGCGTCCGACTGACTTCGCTCTTCATCGCTTTCGCTTTCGTTCCGCGGGTGTCGCCGATATCTGGTACATGAGAGATGACAGTGTGCGACGACACCCGAGGACCAAGCGCGCAGGTTACGCCGCCGCGGCGCAGGCGCGCCTGTTCCTCCCGCAAGCGACCCCTCCCGCGACAGACGGGCGCGCGCCGTCTGCGACCGATCGTGCCAAGCGGGAACTGCTGACGACCCAGCGGTCCTCGCTATGCACGTGACGCGCGCGTGCTTGGAGCGGATACAGCCAGCGCTGAAGCGCATCCATGCCGAGTCCTAGCGGTCAGCCGCGTGCCCGCAGACCCCACGCGACCGTCTGCAGCTTCCCCAGCGCCAAGTACACCGACCAACACGACCACGCGTAGAGGCGCTCGTACCACTCGGTCCCGAGCTCGGCCTCGAGCTCGGTTCGCCCGCGTCGCATCCGCGAGATCGTCAGCATGCTTTCGGCGAGGTCATGATCTCCCGACTCGATGCTGTGCTCGACCCATTCCGGGCTGACGTGTTGCTTCGAGATCACGTCGAACCCGGCGTCGGCGAGCGCGCCATCGACGATCGTCTCGTTCATGCCCGTGTCGGTGAGATGCAACGCGTCGAACAGGCGCGCGCGCTCACGTGTCTCGAGCAGGTCGGTCGCGAACGCGACGTAGAGCATCATGCCCGCGCCGGGTTTCAGCACGCGTCGGAACTCTCCGACGGACAACGCAGGATCGTCCATCATCTCCAGCACATCGCGGCACCACACGAAGTCGAACGAACCAGACGGGAACGGGAGCGCTTCGAGATCTCCACACGAGAGCCAGACCTCAGGCGCAGCGTTCGCGCCTTCGCGCAAGCCACTCTCGACGAGGTCGACTCCGACGACGCGACAATCGAAGCGCGTGACGAGCTCGCGCGAGTGCCTGCCGTCGCGGCATCCCGCGTCGAGGACGAGATCGCCCTCAGTCAGGCCAGCTTCCGAGGCGAGGTCATAGAGCAGGGTGGGCGCTCGCGGGTTCAGCGAGCGCTCCAACAACGCGTGCCAGTCCTCGCGCAACCCCTCGTAACCGAAGGAACGCTTCGCCGCCTGCTTGTAGTCCATGCGGCGAAGAGTAGTCCTGGCGCGCCCGCGTCGATCCGACCGTCCGCGCGCCTGCGTCGATCCGACCGTCCGCGCGCACTTTTGACGTGTTGTGTCCGCATGCGAGTAGTTCCACGGCCAAAACGTTCGGAGGCGATGCTCAGCCGCGCACGGACTGGCGCGTGATCGTCTCGCTGACGAGTGGTTGTCGCGCACCGAGCTCCGGGTGAAGTGACCGAGGGGCTTCGGGTAGGCTCGCGCGCGGCCCTTCCCCCTGACGACCTTCAAGGACATGGGTAAGCGCGCACGCGAGCAACGTAGGCAGCAACGCAGGCTCACCCTCATCCACGGGGGAGCCTCCGCCTCCTCTAGCGACGTCGGTGGCGCTGAGCGGCTCGACCTTCGCTCGATCGAGCAGGAGATGGAGCGCCGCGCCGCGCGCATCCTTTCTGTCATCGACTCCAACGTCGATCCCTCCCGCGTTGCTGAAGAGATCTACTCGCTGTTCCCCGACGCCGTTCCCGCAGTTGTCGTCGAAGCTCTTTACGCGCGTTCCAGCGATCGGGCGCACGAGGTCGCCGACGCCTTGCGGTCGCTGGCGCCGCACTCGGGCGCGTCACTGGCGTTCGCGGCCGAGGTTGCCCTCCTGGATGGCGACGCCGCGGCTGCGACCGAGATGCTGCTCGGACGCGTCGATGCTTCATCGGAGCCTCTGCTCCGCCTCGCGCTCGGGCGCGCGCTCAACGACAGCGGCCGAGTGGCCGAGGCGGCGGAGGTGCTCGACCTGCTGTGCCTGGAGGATCCGGGGTTCGGCGAGGCACAGGAGGAGCGAGCGTTCGCGGTGGTCGGCGCGCACGTCAGGGCGAGGACCGACGACGGTGTTTGGCTCTGCCCGTGCGGGTCGGGACGCACCTATGCACGGTGTCACGGTCCGGAAGAGCAAGAGGTGGTCCGGCGCTTCGAGGATCGCTCGGGGTTCGACCGGTTCCGCGGCATGGTGTTCCGGTACGCCCTGAGCCCGAGGTTCGACTCGCTCCGCGAACAAGCGTGGATCGCGTGGTACGGCGATCGAGAAACGCCGCCGCTCGACGAACCGCCGGACGGCGAGGCGCGCGCGGCGATCGAGTGGTCGTGGCATCTGGTCGCGGACGGGGAGTCCGGTGCCGAGCGCAACCTGCTCGACCGCTTCGCCGGCGATCGGGCAGTCGCGGGTGATGACCGACGGCGCGCGATCGACTGGGCGTATGCGGGCCGATGGGGACTGTGGCGCTCGACGGGGGAAGCAGATCCTCCGGGCGTGCACCTGGAGGACCTCATCACCGGGTTCAGCCAATACGTGGCGGTGGCCCCCGAACAATTCGATCCCGTCGACAAGGATGGCGTGTTCCTCGCGCTCGTGGTGCCCTTCGACGGCGTCTGGCGCACCGGCTCGACCCTGTTCTCGATGACGCTGCAGGAAGCAGAACTGCTGCGCGCGTCGTTGTTCGAACAGTTGCTCGAGGTAGCCGACGACCAGCCACCCGGGTTGCTCCCCGGCGTGGATCTCGCGTCGCTGCTGCGCACGCTGTCGACATCGATGGAGCCAGAGATCGCCCCGGAGTCGTCGATGGTGTCAGAGCCGCTGTCAGATTTCCTGTCCGCCGCCGCGAGGGCGTCGGTCCCGAGTCTTCTGGACCAGTTGCGCAGCCTGCGCGAACGACCGATCGTGCTCACGAACACCTCCGGCGAGCCGCTGGAGATGATCACGGCGCGCCTGGCGGTGACGGACCTCGCCGCGGCCTGGGACCGTCTGCTGTCGCGTAAAGACATGTTCGTCGACGACCAGGACGCCACGGTCATCCTCTGGAAGGGCGATGAGATGACCGGCCTGCAGGTGGCGCAGATGCACCTGTCGCTGGCCGAGCAGGGGATCGACGACGAGTTCGAGCAGGATGATGCGCGGTGGATATTGGGCAGGGTGCTTCGCGACGAGGATGCGCTCGTGCTGGACGTGAACTCTCGGGCGCGCCTGCGCCGGCTCCTGGGGATCCTCGAGGATGTCGGAGCTTCCCCGAAGGTGATCGGCGAGGAGACGACGCGCGTGCCACAGCCGGCGCACGCAGACGCCGCGATGCGTTGGCTCGCGCCGAGTGAGCCGCTGCCCGACGTCGCAGCGCCCTCGGATAACGAGCTCGAGATCGCGGCTGCATCTTCGGTCGTGCGGTCCCGCGTGCTCGCCTTGCTCGATCTGATCGGCGA
>JBKJXT010000094.1:0-2867 GCA_046716205.1 Actinomycetota bacterium | reverse complement strand
CGAGAACGCCATCAAGTACTCCCCCGAGGGTTCACCGATCGCGGTGCGTGCGCAGGGCGACGACGGTTCGGTCGTGTTCTCCGTCGAGGACCGTGGCGACGGCTTGGAGGCGGAGTATCACGAGATGATCTTCGATCGCTTCTACCAGGTCGACCAGTCGCTCACCCGGCGCGCCGGTGGCGCTGGCCTGGGCCTCTACATCTGCCGCCGGCTGGCGGAGCGGATGGGCGCTCACGTGTGGCTCGAGCGTTCCGCGCCCGGGGGGGGATCGATGTTCTGTCTGCGGGTGTCGTCCGCCCGGCCCCAGGCGCTAGACGTGGCGCGCTCGGTGGCTTCCGTCGTGGATCGGGCGCAGCGCCCGATGAAGCCACTGAACGGCGAGGTGCAGCGGCGCGCAGCGTCGGAGCCGGATCGCCTCGAGCAGGCCGCCACGCCGGAGGTCGCGCGCCGCAGCGCGTCGCAGCGCAATTAAGCACGGTCGAACGTTTCGCTCCACTCACTCACGAGCGCGCCCCCATGGTGCGCGCTCCTGCGTTCTGCTTATCCCCCACATCCCGATCGTCCGAGACCGCTCCGGGCCGTTTCATCAGGGCGGAGCACCATCGACTCGGCCGTCGTGCGCTCGCCGGGGTTCACCGCCACTGTGACGCCGAACCCACCGCTCTCCACGCCTTCACCTCCGAGCTTCTCCTCCAACATGAACGCCGTGATCTGGTGCATCCCAGGGTTCGCGCCCCGGATCTGGTATCGCCCCTGTTCGTCGGTGACGAACTTCACGACTCCGGGATGCCCCGGAGGTGGACTCGATTGACACAACAACACGATGGCATGTTTGGCCGGCCGGCCGTCTGCATGAAGCACCCTTCCTATGATCGAACCGACTCGGAAGAGAGTCGTTTCGCTCAACGATGTTTCTCGGTCGCGGGTCACCATGATTCCGCGGGTCACAGAGGCGAATCCGTCCTTCTGGAACGTGAGAACGTTGTAGCCCTCAGCAAGACCAACCGCCTCGAAGTGACCGGACGCGGTGGTCGTAGCGTCCGATGATTCCTGCCAGCCGCTGGCGCTCACCAAGATCGCTTGGTGATCCTCCGCGCCGAAGAGGATCACGGTGCCGCTGATCCGCCCTGGACCGTTCCCGGGTGGCGACCTCTTCTCGTCGTCAACGGTGGAGGCGATCTCAGTGGTTGAGCGGGCGTTCGTTGAGACTCGCGGATCGCCTGCGCAGGAGGTGAGCAGCATCGCGGAAACGATGATCGAACGCGGAAGCAACACATGGCGTCTCACGAAGTGCACCCCCTTTGTCCAACCTTTGAACGACTACTCCCGACGACGAAGACGAAACGCGTGCCGCGATATTCCGTGCCGGCGGCGGCGCGGCGGCACGAACATCGGCGGCAGGGCCGCTCGGCGCTGAGCGAGCGGGTGTGTGGCAGGATGCGCGTCATGCCCGCAGGTCAGTACCGCCTCATCACCGACGGCGGCGAGCCGTTGGGGTTCGAGGCGTTCCGCAGCGCGCCCGGCCCCGTGGGCTGGCGCTACTTCTCGACGACCACGCTGCTCGACGGTGGTACCGGCAACGTCGATCTATCGGTGAACGCCGCATGGGAACCGATGCGCGTTCGCATCCAGAACAGCGCGCACCACACGCTGCTGCTCCCTCGAGGCGAAACGCTGCAGGGCATCCTGGACGAAGACGAGCTGTCGATACCCTTCGATCGCGACCGAAGCATCGAGTATCCCTCCCCTGCCTTCCTGGCCGCGGCTGCCCGCCGCTTCGGGGACACCGCTGAGGTCGAGGCGCTCGCGATCGATCCGGTGACGCTACAGACGCGCGCCGAGACACACCGCTACGAGAACGTCGGGCCTGAGGCGATCGACACTGCCGCCGGTACGTTCGATGCCGAGCATTGGCGTTTCATCGCACCGCGGCCTCGGTTCAGCCGCTCGTTCTGGGTGGCCGGAGACGTGTGCGTCGCAGCGGAAGACCTGTACGAGCTGGTGAGCTACGAGGCCCTTTCGAATGGGCCACGGCCCCGCCCCGGCTAGCCGGGCTTACCCCGCGATGCGGTTGACACTGGCGAGCTTCTTCGCGGCGCGCATCCGCAGCGTGAAGGTCGCGCCTTCGCCCATCGCGCTGGTAACGATTAGCTCGGCGTTCATGGCCGTCGCGAGCTGGCGCGCGATGTAAAGGCCGAGGCCCGTCCCGCCGACCGCCCGGGTCATGACGTCTCCCAGGCGGTGGAAGCGCTCGAAGATCCTCTCCTGTTCGGAGGTCGGGATCCCGGGTCCGCGATCGCGCACGGTGACCGCGACCATGCCCGCGTCCTCGCCCAGACGGATGTCGATCGGCTGGTCGACGGGGGTGTACTTGATAGCGTTCGTGACGAGGTTCGACAGGATCTGCTCGGTGAAGACCTCGTCGCCGAGGGCGACAAGGTCGTCGAGCACCTCGATCGTGATCATCCGAGTCGGATGTGCCTCACGGAACGACATCCATACCTTCTCGGTGACAGCACGGATGTTCACGGCGTCGCTGCGCGGGCCGCCGGCGTTGCGCTCGATCTGCGAGACCTCGAGCAGGTTGGTGATGAGCCGTTCGAGGTGGTCGGCCTGGTTCATGATCGCGGTCGCTGCATGCAAACGGTCCTCGGCGGTCATGAGTTCGCCAGAGCGCAGGAGCGTTTCCGCCCACCCCTTGATCGGCGTCAGCGGCGTGCGAAGCTCGTGAGAAACGGTCGCGACGAAGTCGTCCTTGAGTCGCTCGACTTCGCGCGCCTTGGTCACGTCGCGCGCCATCAGCACCAGTACGCGCGGCGCGCCCTGCGCGTCGGCGACGCGCGTGACGGTACAGGACACCCATCGGA
>JBKJXT010000093.1:0-7972 GCA_046716205.1 Actinomycetota bacterium | reverse complement strand
ACGAGGGTGTAGATGAAGAACTTCACCGCGGCATAGATCCGATGCTCGTGGCCCCAGTACCCGATCAGGAAGTACATCGGCACGAGCATCCCGTCCCAGAACAGGAAGAACAGCAACAGGTCTTGAGAGAGGAACACCCCGAGCACCGAGGTCTCAAGCGCGAGCAGCAATCCCATGAAGAGCTTCGGGTTCTTCACGATGTTCCACGACGCCAGCACGCACACCGGCATCAAGAACGTCGTCAGCAGGACGAGGAACAACGAGATGCCGTCGATGCTGAGCGAGTACGACGCGCCGAAGACGCGGATCCACTCATGCTGCTCGACGAGCTGCGGTCCGGCCTCGCCGGTCTTGAAGTTCACCAGGATCCCGATCGAGATCCCGAACGCCACCAGGCTCGCAACGAGCGCCCAGGCGCGCACCAGCTGCAGGCGCGCCTTCGGGATGACCGCCATCACGACCGCGCCGGCCAACGGGGTCCACAGGGTCCACGACAACCAGTCCATCAGGCCGCCCGCACCAGGAAGAAGACCAAGAGCCCGACCCCGCCGCCGAGGATGCCGACGGCGTAGGTCCGCACGAAGCCGGTCTGCACCTTTCGGCCGACCGCGGCGGCCTTCGTCGTGATGGTTCCGAGCCCGTTCACCGCGCCGTCGATCAATCTCGTATCCACGACGAATGCGAGCGTGCTGGCGCCGAGCCGGCCGAGCGAGGTGAACAGGAACTGGTACACGTCGTCGACGAAGAACTTGTTGCGAGCCGCGCGCCACAGCAGGCTCGGGTTCTCACGCCGTCGCTGCCACGCGATGCCGCCGCTGTACATCCAGTACGAGACCGCCGCCCCGCCGAGGCCGGCGACGCCGGCGAACAGCGACAGCTGTCCCGGCGTAAAGCCGCCCTCGCGCTCGTGCGCGCCGGTCTCGCCGCCGACAACGACGGCCTCCTCGTGGCCGCCCACCGACGGCGCGAGGAAGCGCGTGAGGCGCCCTTCTTCGGGATGGTTGTTGATCAGGACACCGCCGATCACCGCCGCGACGGCGAGCAGGAACATCGGGAACACCATCGAGACCGGCGACTCGTGCGGGTGGTGACCGCTGTCGTCGCGGCTCCGACCGAAGAACGTCAGCACCGTCACCCGCGTCATGTAGAAGCCGGTGATCGCCGCTCCGATCAGGCCGAGGATCCAGATCACGTCCTTGCTCGCGAAGTACGCGCCTTCGAGCACCTGGTCTTTGGAATAGAAGCCGCTCGTCCCCGGGAACGCGATGATCGCGAGCCACGCGAGCGTCCACACGAACGCCGTCCACGGGATCTTGCGCCCGAGACCGCCAAAGGTCGTGATGTCTGTGCGGTTCGCCATCGCGTGCATCACGCTGCCGGCGGCGAGGAACAGACACGCCTTGAAGAACGCGTGGGTCACCAGATGGAAGATGCCGGCCGAGAAGGCACCGACGCCGAGCGCGATGAACATGTAGCCGAGTTGCGAGACCGTCGAGTACGCCAGCACTCGCTTGATGTCGTCCTGCACCATCGCGATGAACCCGGCCAGGAGCATCGTCGCGACGCCGATGATCGCCACGACGTTCATCGCGGTGGTCGAGAGCTCGAAGATCGCGTGCGTGCGAGCGACCATGTACACGCCGGCGGTCACCATGGTCGCCGCGTGGATCAGCGCGCTGACCGGGGTCGGGCCGGCCATCGCGTCGGGCAGCCAGACGTACAGCGGGATCTGTGCGCTCTTGCCGGCCGCGCCGCCGAACAGCAGGAGCGCGACCGCCGTGGCCATCCCGGGCGTGAGCGCCTCGCCCGGATGTGCGAGCACTTGCGTGAAGTCGAGCGAGCCGAACTGGGCGAAGATCAGGAAGATCCCGATCGCGAAGCTGAAGTCGCCAACCCGGTTGGTGACGAACGCCTTCTTCGCCGCGGTCGCGTTCTCCGACACCTGGAACCAGAACCCGATCAACAGGTAGCTGCACAGCCCGACGAGCTCCCACCCGACGTACAGCGTCAGGAAGTTGTTCGCCAGCACGAGCACCAGCATGGAGAATGCGAACAGGTTCAAGTAGGCGAAGTAGCGGCCTTCGAGTTCGTCGCCTCTCATGTAGCCGACCGAGTAGAGGTGGATCAGCGCGCCGACGCCGGTGACCACCAGAAGCATCACGATCGACAGTGGGTCGATCCGGTAGTCGACCGTCACGCTGAACGAGCCGGCCGCGATCCATGAGTACAGCCCGTGGACGAAGGTCCGCGCGTTCTCGGGCTGCGCGACGACCTGGAAGTAGGTGATCGCGGACACGACGAAGGACGCGACCATCATCAGCGTGGCGATCGGACCGCTGGCGCGCTTCAGCCGCTTGCCGAAGAACAGCAGGATGAGCGCGCCTGCCAGCGGGAAGGCGGGGATCAGCCATGCGACGTCGATGACCGCCGGGCGGGCCGCCTGCGCCAGCAGGTTCACCACTTCAGCGTCCTCGCCTCGTCCACGTTGGCCGACGAGCGTCTGCGGTAGATGTTCACGATGATCGCCAAACCGACCACGACCTCGGCGGCGGCGACCACCATCACGAAGAACGCCAGCACCTGACCGTCGAGCTCGCCGTGCATCTTGGCGAACGTGACCAGGGTGAGGTTCACGGCGTTGAGCATCAGCTCGATCGACATGAACACCACCAGCGCGTTGCGGCGCGCGAGCACTCCGGCCACGCCGATCGCGAAGAGCATCCCGGCGAAGGCGAGGTACTGCGCGGGAGCGACGATGCCGATCATGCGTCCTCGTCTTCCGGCGCGCGGTCGGTGGAGTTGCGCCGCTTGCCGATCACCATCGCGCCGATCGCCGCGACGATCAGCAGCAGCGAGGTCACCTCGAAGGGGAACAGGTAGCTCGTGAACAGCAGGCGTCCGAGCCCCTCGACGTTGCCGTCGGCGTTGGCTTCTGCGAGCCCCTGGAACGGCGTGGTCTGGAAGGCCGTTCGCAGTGTGAACGCGGTGATGCCCGCCAGCGCCGCGCCCAGCACATAGGCCATCCATCGCTGGCCGGGGATCTTCTCGGTGAGGTCCTCGTCGCGATCGACGCCCAGCAGCATGATCACGAACAGGAACAACACCATGATCGCCCCGGCGTAGACAATCACCTGAGCCGCGGCGAGGAAATGAGCGTCCAGCAGCACGTACAGCACCGCGAGCGTGAAGAAGTTCACCACCAGCAACAACGCCGAATGGACGGCGTTGCGCGAGGCAAGCATGTAGATCGCGCTGATCAACGACACGAGCGCCGTCGGCCAGAACACCCACTGCTCCACTGGTTCTCCCTCCTAGTGCGCGCCGTCGTTCTGGTTCTCGGCGACACGCGCGTTCTCAGCACTCGTCAACGGCGGCGTGACCTGCGGGCCGCCGTAGTAGTTGATGCCTGCTGCCCGGACCTCCTCGTCGGTGAACGGCGGCTCGGTGGCCCCATCCGGCACCGGTGCCAGCAGCATGTCCTTGGTGAACACGAGACCCATCCGGCTCGGACCGGAAAGCTCGTACTCGGTGCCCATCGTCAGCGCGCGGGTCGGGCACGCCTCGATGCACAAGCCGCAGAAGATACAGCGCGCGTAGTTGATCTGGTAGTCGATCGCGTAGCGCTCCCCCGGTGAGTAGCGCGCCGACGGGTCATTGTCCGCGCCCTGGACGAAGATCGCGTCGGCCGGGCATGCCCACGCGCACAGCTCACACCCGATGCACTTCTCGAGCCCGTCCTCATAGCGGTTGAGGATGTGGCGGCCGTGGAAGCGCGGTGAGGTCGGCTTGCGCACCTCGGGGTACTGCGCCGTCACGGGCCGCTTCAGCAGGTGCTTGGCCGTGACCGACAGGCCGCGGAGGATCTCGAGCAGCGCCACTAGCGGGCCCTCCGTCCGAACGGCATCAGCTTCGCCGGCGACAGCGAGCCGAAACGCCGGTAGGTCGCGTTCACGATGAAGAACAACAACAGGATCGCGAAGGCGAGACCGGCGATCGCCGCGAGCGTGACCCGGTCGATGTGCTGCGGCAGCACCACGATCAAACCGGTGATCATCACCCACACCAATGACGCGGGGATCAGCACCCTCCAGCCGAACCGCATCAGCTTGTCGTAGCGGTACCGAGGCAGGGTCGCGCGGATCCAGATGAAGATGAAGATCATGAAGACGAGCTTGCCCATGAACCACATCACCGGCCAGATCGGACGGAAGAACGGCAGGATCGGGCCGCGCCAACCGCCGAGGAACAGCGTCACCACGACCGCCGACGCCGTTATCATGTGCAGGTACTCGGCGAGCATGAACATCGCGAACTTGATGCCGGAGTACTCGGTGTGGAATCCGGCCACGAGCTCGGTCTCGGCCTCGGGGAGGTCGAAGGGCGCGCGGTTGGTCTCGGCGAGCGCCGCGATCATGAACATCAAGAACGCCGGGAACTGCGCGAAGATGAACCAGTGCGGAATCACGCCGGCCCATGTGCCTGCCTGCGCATCGACGATGCCGCGCATCGAGAGGGTGCCGGCGAACATCACCACCGCGATCGCGGCAAGGCCCATCCCGACCTCGTAGCTGATCATCTGCGCCGAGGACCGGACCCCGCCCAGCAAGGGGTAGACGCTGCCGCTGGACCAGCCGGCCAGCACGACCCCGTAGACCATCAGCGAGCCCATCGCGAGGAAGAACAGGATCCCCACGTTGAGATCGGTGAGCTGCATCCGGATCACGCGGTCGCCGATGCGGAAGTCGTTGCCCACCGGGACGACGGCGAAGGACAGGAACGCGGGCACCAGCGCTGCGACCGGCGCGATGAAGTACGTGCGCGCCTCGATCGCGGCGGGCCGGATGTCCTCTTTGAAGAAGAGCTTCACGCCGTCGGCGAGCGACTGCAGCAAACCGAAGGGGCCCAGACGGTTAGGACCGATGCGCTGCTGCATGAACGCCACGACGCGCCGTTCGGCCCAGATCGTCAGCATGACGCTGACGAGCAGGAACCCGAACACCACGAACACCTTGATCACCGCGATGATGACGTCGAGGCCGTCCATCACACCGCCTCCACGGTGAGTGGCGGCGCGTGCTCGCCGTCGACGAGCAACCCTGTGGCGTCGAGCCCCGGCGCGCGCAGCGGCACGAACACCGCGCCGGGCGCAACGGCGTCGGTCACCTTCGCGGTGCCGGTGATCACGCCGGCCGAACTCGACACGCGAACCTGCGCGCCGTTGGCGATGCCGGCGCTCGGGTGGATCTCGATCACCGCCGGCGGAGCCGTCGCGCGGAGCTCGTCGGCGCCGGCCATCATCGTGCCGTCGTCCAGCAGCAAGGGGTAGGCGAGCAGGCGCGCGCCGGTCGGAGCAGCAACCACCTTCGGGACCGAGACGGCGCGCGCCGGTCCCGGCTTGGCGGGCGCGGCGTGGCGCATCTGCTTGCGCACCGCATCCCGCGTCGAGGGGAACGACACGCCCAGCGCCTGCGAGATCTGCGCGAGGATCTCGTGGTCGGCGTTCGCGAGCCCCGCGGGCGACTCTCCCGGTGCCACCGGCTGGGCGCGGCCTTCCCAATTCGTGATGGTGCCGGTGCGCTCGTAGGCCGACAACACCGGCAGCACGACGTGCGCGCGCGTGGCGCTCTGCGTCAAGAACAGGTCGAGCGCGACGGTGAAGGTCGACGCGTCGAGGCTGCGCGTCGCGAACGCCGGGTCCGCGAAGTCGCGCGCCGGATCCGCGCCGATCAGGAACAGCGACCCGAGACTTCCCGCGCGCTCCAAGATCGTCTTCGCGTCGCCCGCCATCAAGCCGTACCGCAGCGCGGCCGGCGCGCCGGCCTTGCGCGGGATCCACCCGAAGGTGCCGTGCAGCGCGACACTGAGGTTGAGCGCCAACGAGAGCGCGCCGTTGGATGCTGCGAGGCGCTCGCCGGCGAGTACGACGACCTTCGCGTCAGGCGCGACCAGCGCGTCGGCCACCGCGGACACGTCCACGTCGGCGATCGCGCCAGATGACTCGCTGAGCGAGACACGCGTGAACGGGTCGAGCCCGCCCGCCCGACTCTCGAGCCCCTTGGCGACGGCCAGCAGCGTGGCGGCTTCGGCACCGGGCGCGCACGGGACCCACCGCGCGCCGCGGATCTTGCCGGTCGTGCGGCGGGGGGATATCTCGATCACGGTCGCGCCACGCCGCGCCGCCTTGCGGATGCGCAGCCAGACGATCGGAGACTCCTCGTGCAGGTCGGCGCCCGCGATCACGATCACCGACGCCGCATCGATGTCGGCGTTGGTTGCGCCGCGACTCGTCGCGACGATCGACAGGATCTCGTTCTCCTCGGCCGTGGATGCCCGCATGCGCGCGTCGATGGCCGCGAAGCCCAAGACGTCGCGCGCGAACAGCGACACCGCGAAAGTGTCCTCGTCCAGCAGGTTCCCGCCGGTCAGGACCGCCGACTGGCGCCCCGCGTCGCGGCCGGCGCGCACGCCGTCGGCGACCGCGGTCAACGCCTCGCTCCACGACACCGCGACGAACTCGCCGTTCTTGCGGATCAACGGCTCGGTCACGCGCTGGGGCTCGGTCGCGTATGCGTGCGCGTAGCGACCCTTGTCGCAGATCCACTCGTCGTTCACCTCGTGGTTCTCACGCGCGAGCACCCGCACGAGCTGTCCGCGGCGCGACTGCAGTGCGACCGAGCATCCGCTCGCGCATCGGTTGCACGTCGAGGCGACGTCGACGACGTCGAACGGCCGTGCGCGGAACCGGAAGCTCGACGACGTGAGCGCGCCGACCGGACAGATCTGGGCGACGTTGCCGCTGAAGATCGACTCGTACGGCTCGTCCTCGTAGATCGCGACTTGCTCCAGCGCGCCGCGTTCGAACAGCTCGATGAACGGGTCGCCGGCGATCTGCTCGCTGAACCGCGTGCAGCGGGCGCACAGCACGCAGCGCTCGCGGTCGAGCTTGATCAACGGCGAGATCGGCACCGGCTTGGTGAACCGGCGCTTGCCGTCGATGTAGCGCGAGCCCCCGGGACCGTAGGCCAGCGCCTGATCCTGCAGCGGACATTCACCGCCCTTGTCGCACATCGGGCAGTCCAGCGGGTGGTTGATGAGCAGCAGCTCCAGAACGCCTTCCTGCGCGTCCTTCGCGATCTCGGACGAGAACTGCGTCTTGACGACCATGCCCTCGGTTGCGGTCGTCGTGCACGCCGTCAAGGGCTTGCGCTGTCCTTCGACCTCGACCAGACACTGCCGGCACGCGCCCAGCGGGTCCAGCAGCGGGTGATCGCAGAAGCGCGGGATGTACGTGCCGATCGTCTCGGCCGCGCGGATCACCAGCGTCCCCTTCGGCACCGACACCGCGACGCCGTCGATGGTGATGTTGACGAGCTCAACGCTCAAAAGGGCACCCGCCCTTCGCGATGTGGTCGGTGTACTCGTTGAGCCAGAGCTTGGTCGTTGAGACCACCGGCGCGATCGAGAAATCGCCCAGCGCACAGAACGACCGCCCGACGATGTTGTCCGAGACGTCGTTCATGATCTTGATGTCTTCGGTGCGCCCGCCGCCGTTCTCCATCCGCTCGAGCATGTTCACGAGCCAGAAGGTCCCCTCGCGACACGGCGTGCACTTCCCGCACGACTCGTGCGCGTAGAACCGCGTGTATCGCAAAGCCGCACGCACCATGCACGCGTCCTCGGCGAAGACGATGATGGCGCCGGTGCCCAGCAGCGAGCCGGCTGCGGCGACGCTCTCCCAATCCATGTTGGTGTCGAGCTTGTCCGGGCCGAAGAACGGCGTGCTGCTGGCGCCCCCGGGCGTGAACGCCTTGAGCTTCTTGCCGTCCTTGACGCCGCCGGCGAACCCTTCGATCAACTCGCGCGCGGTCGTGCCGAACGGGACCTCGTAGTTCCCCGGCCGCTCGACGTCGCCGGACAGGCAGAACATCTTGGTCCCCTTCGACTTCTCGGTGCCGAGGCTCTTGAACCACTC
>JBKJXT010000092.1:0-6510 GCA_046716205.1 Actinomycetota bacterium | reverse complement strand
CTCCTACCGATCCAACGACGCGGATCGGTGCCGTGAACAGTGACGGCATCACCAGCTGCAGGATGTCGCGCGTCGGCGTCGAGTCGCCGCCCGGCGCGAACGGGTCGAGGGTCGGTGGCTCGCTGGGGTACGCGATCGTCATCTCGCCGCCGGTCGGCGTCGGGGTCGGGAACTCCTCGGTCGGCGTCACCGACGGCGCGGGACGCGGATCTCCCGGGCACCCGGCCAGTAGGAGCGCGAGCGCCAGCGCGCCCGCCGTGATCAGGCGGCGATCCACACGCGGGTCGCGTCGAATACCCCGGCGCCGTCGAGCGTGAACGCACGCACGTGCGAGGCGACGGCCGTGCGGTTGCGGAAGAACACGATCGGGATGATCGGCATCAGCGTCAGGGCGCGCGCCTCCGCAGCACGATAGCGCGCAAGCCTCTTGGCATCGTCGCGCTCGCGGCGCGCCCGATCGACCGCCTTGTCGAAGGTTGGATCCTTGAACCCGGTGGTGTTGTTCTGCGCGCCGGTGCGCAGCTGCTCGGCCAGGAACCCGTCCGGCGTCGGCACCACCGCTAGCCAGCCCAGCTGCGCGAAGTCTTGCTTGCCGGCCTGCAGCAGCTTCAGGTACTGCGAGTTCGTGTACGCCTTCAATGAGGCGCGCACACCGACCTTGCGTAGATCCGTCGCCACCGCCCTTGCGAGCCGCGTGGAGGTGTCGTCCTTCAGGTGATCGATCCGTATCCGCGGCTTATCGCCACCGAACGCGGCATCGAGGATCTGTGACGCTCGGCCGCGATCGGCGACGCAGGCACCGCAGGCGTCGGGCACGTATCCACGAACACCGCGCGGCAGCAGACCGGTCGCCGCAACTTTGGTGTTGCCGTACACGGTGGATGCGATCGCGTCCCGATCAAGCGCCAGCGACAGTGCTCGCCGAACCTCCGGCTTGCGATACTTCGGCAGCCGGAGGTTGGGGCCGAACGACAGCGTTGCCCAGAACGGTTTGAACCCACCTTCGCCGACGATCTCGCGCCGGCTCTCCACCGCCGACGGCGGGACGTCGGCCACGTCCACCTCGTGGTCCAGGAACGCTTTCCAGCCTTCGTCGATCGAGCGCAGGACCCGGAACTCCAGCCGGTCCAGATAGGCGGGCGTTCCAACGTAGGTGGTGTTGCGCTCGAGCACCGCCTCGCGCTCGAGCTTCGCCTTCACGATCTTGAAGGGACCGTTGCCGACCGGCGAGGTGTCGAGGCCCTTCAGCGACTTCGCGTACCGCTTCGGGATCGGCGCGAGCGCCGGGTGCGCAAGGAAGTACGGCAGCTCCGAGAACGGCCGGTCCAGCACGATGAGGAGCTCGCGCGCGCCGGTGACGCGGACCCCCGCGAGCTGCTTGGCCCGCCCGGTCGTGTGCGAGGCGCGGAACCCGGAGACCGGCTGCAGCTGGAACGCGGCGTCGGCTTGCGTCGACTTGCGCGCGATGCGGTCGAACGCGAGTTTGAAGTCGGCAGCGAGGACCTTGGTGCCGTCGGTGTAGGTGGCCGGCCGGAGCTTGAAGCGCCAGCGCTTGCCGTCCTTGGAGCTCGTCCAGGACGCCGCCGCCGCCGGCACGACGGCTCCGGTGACCGGGTCGATCGCGGTCAACGGATCGAAGAGCTGCGCGACGACGCTGAGCGCCCCACGAGCGGCGGCCTTCGCTGGATCGAGCGACCCGAGGTCGCGGATCGCGATCGTGAGCGAGCCGCCGGCGCGCGGACTCTCAACCGGCCGCGGCGCGGTGGAGGGACAGGCGGTGGTTGTGAGCGCGAACAGCAGAGCGAGCGCGCCGGTGGCGCGGGTGCGCCGGCGCACGGTTACTTGAAGCGGAAGTACAGCGCGACCGTCGTGATCGTGAACACGATGGACATGATGACTGTCAGACGGTCGAGGTTCTTCTCGACGACGGTCGAGCCACCGGTGGTCATCCCACCGCCGAACATCTCGGAGAGTCCACCACCGCGCCCGGCGTGCAACAGGATGAACAGGATCAGCACGCAGGCGGTGATGACATGGACTGTGGCGATCGCAGCGGTCACGTGAAGCTCCTCCGGTCGGGGTCGAGCGGTAAGGGTAGCATCTCCCCCCTCGCCGGTCAGCACTCATCCGACCAGCCACAACGCGGTCGGATCCGAGCGCGGCCACATCGGCGCCGGCTCCAGGCCCCGCAGCCGCTCGCTGACGATGATCCGCTCGACCGGCCACGTCAGTGGGATGATCGCGGCACCGGCCTGGACCGCCCGGTCGGCCGAGCGCCAGGCAGCCTCGGCGCGCGCCCCACCGGCCCGAAGCGCGGCGCGAACCGCCGGCGGAACGCCCATCCCCGAGTAGGCGGCCTTGCCGGACCCCGTCAGCGCGCCCAGCACGTTCGCGCCCGCGAGGCCGGGATGGTCAGCACACCAGGTCCCGATGCCGGCCTGCGCGCGGCGGCGCTCGTAGTGGAAGGCGTGCAGCGCCGCGGGACTCACCTCGATCACGTGCAGGCGGACCCCTGCACGAGCGATCGCCTGTCGAAGCGCTTGGGCCTCTGCCCGGTCGCGCGGGGCGGACGCGATCGTCAGCGTCGCAGACACCGGTGCGACCGGACGCACACGCTCCTCGATCACCAGCGGCGCGCCGCTGCCGGTGATCGTCGGCGGCAGGATCGCGGTAGCCGGCTCACCGGAAACAGCGAGCGCGGCGCGCTGCACCGCCGAGGCGACCGCGCGCCGGACCCCCGCGCTGCGGAAGGGCGTCGAGCGGACGTTGAGGAACAAGAAACGTACGCAGCCGCCGACCGAGGAGATCATCCGTCCGGGCTCGCGCACGGATGGGAACGGCGTATCGGGCGGCCCGGCGTCCAACAGCACGTCGCCCTTGCCCGACGCGACGTCGCGCACCGCGGCGGCCGGTGCGATGCCGAAGCGAGCGTCGATGCGATCGACGTAGGCGCCTCGCACCGGATCGGCCCCCCATCCTTGGTTGCGCACCAGCGACAGTGAGCGCTCGGGTTCGTAGGAGCGGATGCGGTAGGGACCCGCGCCCGCGATGCCCGACGGCGCGACACCGCCCGGCGCGCGAGTGCCCTCGGGCACGATCGCCATCTGCGGGTGCGCGAGCACCCACGGCAATCCGGGCGCGACGCGACTCAACCGCAACACCACGGTCCGCACGTTCGGCGTCGACACACCAGAGATCCGGGTGGCGCGCCGGGCGCGGAAGGCGGGGACGCCGATGATGACGTCGAGTGCCGAAGCGATACCGGCGCGCCCGCGCACAACGCGCTCGAGGCTCGCCCGGACATCCCCAGAGGTGATCGCGCCCGACGCAGGCCCACCGAAGCGCGTGCCCGCGCGCAGCACGAACGTGAGGCGTCGCCCGCCGGCCCCAACCCTCGGCAGCGCAGCCGCGAGATCGGGTACCGGGCGCGCGCCCTCACCGAAGTCGGCGCGCGGGTAGGCCAGCAGTCCACGGTGCAGCGCCCGGATGAACCACCAGGCAGCAGGTGAGGCTGCCACGTGCGGATCCAAAGCATCGACATCTTCGGCAAGCGCGACGCGCAGCGTCCCGCCCGTCGCCGGTCTCGCCGACGGCGCGCCGGTGAACGAGGATCTCGGAGTCGGCGAGGGAGGGTCGGTCGCCGACGGGCAGGCGGCGGCGACCAGTGTCATCACGCACAACGCAGCGGCACGACGCACCAGGCGCTACACCTGCGTTCGATCCTCGAGCGGGAAATGACACGACGCGAACTGCTGGGGCGCGTGCTCGACCAGCAACGGCATCTCGGTGCGGCATCGCGGGTGCGGTCCGTCCATCCCCTCTGCCGCCGCAACCTCCAAGGTCCGCGGACAGCGCGGATGGAACCGGCACCCGTTGGGCGGGTCGATCGGCGAGGGAACGTCGCCCTGCAGGATCACACGCTTGCGGCGTGCGGCGACACGAGGATCCGGGATCGGCACCGCCGAGAGCAACGCCTGCGAATACGGGTGCTTGGGATCCGAGTACAGCCGGTCCCCCGGCGCCAGCTCCGATATCTGCCCCAGGTACATCACCGCGACGCGATCGCTCATGTGCTTCACGACCGACAGATCGTGCGCGATGAAGATGTAGGTCAGGTTGAACTCGCCTTGCAGATCCTCCAGCAGGTTCAACACCTGCGCCTGCACGCTGACGTCGAGCGCGCTCACTGGCTCGTCGGCCACGATCAGCCGCGGCCGCAGCGCGAGCGCGCGGGCGACGCCGATGCGCTGACGCTGTCCACCGGAGAACTCGTGTGGATAGCGGTTGTAGTGCTCGGGGTTCAGCCCGACAAGCTCCATCAGCTGCTGAACCTCGGAGCGCTGCTTGGCTTTGGCAACCGTGTGGTGGATCTTCATCGGCTCGGCGATGATCGAGCCGATCGTCTTGCGCGGGTTCAAGCTGGCGTAGGGGTCTTGGAAGATCATCTGCATGTCTTTGCGCAGCGGGCGCACGTCGCGCCGCGACAGCCGCGTGATGTCCCGACCGTCGAAGAAGATCTGGCCGTCGGAGGCGTCCATCAGCCGAAGGATCAGGCGCGCCGTCGTCGATTTCCCGCACCCGGTCTCTCCGACGAGGCCGAGGGTCTCGCCGGGATACACATCCAGGGACACGCCGTCGACGGCGTGCACCTGCCCGATCTTCCTCCGGAAAATGATCCCGCGCGTCACGGGGAAGTATTTCTTCACGCCCACCAGTTGCACCAGCGGCGTGCGGGCAGCCTTCGGCGCCGGATCGCCTGCCGGCTCGTGCACCTCGATCGTCATCCCCGCACCGCCACTTCTTGATCGAAGATCCGCCGCTTGTCCTGCAGCGGGAGGTAGCACGCGTTGCCGTGGCCGTATTCCTCCTCCAGCAAGCGCGGCACCTCTTGATCGCACGGCTCGAAGCGGTGAGGACAACGCGGATTGAAAGGGCAGCCGGGGGGCACGTTGATCATCGACGGCGGACTGCCCTTGATCGGATGCAGCCGATCGACCTTCTCGTCAAGCCTGCTGATCGACTGCAGGAGCCCCCAGGTGTAGGGATGATGCGCGCCGTGGTAGACGTGCTCGGGCGTGCCGTACTCAGCGATACGCCCCGCGTACATCACCTGAACGCGGTCGGTGTGCTCGGCGACGACACCGAGGTCGTGGGTGATCATGACCACGGCGGTCGAGAACTCATCCTTGAGCCCGTCGATCAGGTCGAGGATCTGTGCCTGCACGGTGACGTCGAGAGCGGTGGTCGGCTCATCGGCGATCAGCAGGTCCGGGTTGAGCACCAGCGCCATCGCGATCATCGCCCGCTGCCGCATCCCGCCGGAGAACTCGTGCGGATACTGACGCGCGCGTTCATCGGGTCTGGAGATCCCGACCCGCTCCAAGATCTCGACCGCACGTGAGGCGGCTTGCTTGCGGCCGACGTTCTCGTGGGCTTGGATCGCCTCCCCGATCTGCCTGCCGACGGGATACAAGGGATGGAGCGAGGACATCGGGTCTTGGAAGACCATTCCGATCTCGGAGCCTCTGACCCGACGAAGCTCGTCGGCCGAGAGGTTGAGCAGATCGCGCCCGCGGAAGATGATCTGCCCTTCGACGCGCGCACGTTTCCGGTTGAGCAGACCCATCACCGCCAGGAACGTGACACTCTTGCCCGAACCCGATTCCCCGACGACTCCCAGTCGCTCACCCGGCTCGAGGGTGAAGCTCACGCCGTCGACCGCTTTCACCAGGCCGTCTTCGGTCGGGAAATGCACGCGCAGGTCTTTGACCTCGAGCAGCGGTTGCGTCACGGCTCCCTCACCACCATCAGGTGCCCATCTCGTATCGGACGCGCGGGTCGAGGTAGGCGTATGCGATGTCGACCACCAGGTTCGCGAGCACGATCACGAAGGCCGCGAACATCGTCACTCCGAGCACGACAGGGATATCCGCGCGGAGCACGCCGTCGATGACGTAGATGCCGAGTCCCGGGATGTTGAAGACGGTCTCGGTCACGATCGCGCCACCCATCAGCGCGCCGAGGTCCAGCCCGAGAAGCGTGACGACCGGGGTGAGCGCCGAGCGCAGGCCATGCTTCACCACGACGTCGCGCTCGCGTAGGCCTTTGGCGCGCGCGGTTCGGATGTAGTCGGTGGACATGACCTCGATCATCTGCCCGCGGACCATGCGCGCGTAGAACCCTGCGTACAGCAGCGACAGGACGAGCCACGGCAACCACATGTGTCCGAACCAGTCGATGATGTTTTCTCCGAAGGGCACGTACCCCGTTCCGGGACTGATCTCGAGGATCCGCCAGAACAGCCAGAGCGAGAGCAGGCCGATCCAGAACACGGGCGCGGACACTCCGAACAACGCGAATCCCATGGCCGCCCGGTCGGCGAAGGATCTTCGTTTCAGCGCGGACACGATCCCGATCGGGATGCCGATCATCAACCAGGTGATCGCCGCGCCGAGCGCCAGCTGCCCGGTCACCCACGCTCTCGACAGGACCTGGCTCCGGATCGACTGA
>JBKJXT010000091.1:0-5883 GCA_046716205.1 Actinomycetota bacterium | reverse complement strand
GGGTACGTCGAGCCTGTCGACCGGCGGGGCCAACGACCCCGCGGATCACATCGCCGACATCGGACGCTACGAAGCCGCAAACGCGCCCATCGTGCTGATCGACGGGACCACCGGTGAGCGGTGGCCGTTCTGGTCCGAGATGGACATGAACGCGCAGACCGGCGCGGGCGAACGGCTCCTCATCGTGCGACCGGCGAAGAACTTCCTCGAGGGACACACCTACTACGTCGCGCTGCGCAACATGCGGTCGGCTGCCGGCACGCCGATCCCCGCGCCGGCGCAGTTCGCTGCGTACCGCGATAACACGGCCGGCCCCGTGGATCCGACGTTCGAGGAGGGCAGGCGCGCCGAGGTCGATGCGATCATCGCGAAGATCGCCGACGCCGAGGCGGCACGCGGCAACGCGTTCGCACGTTCGGAGCTGTACCTGGCGTGGAAGTTCTCGATCGCGTCCGAGCGTAACCTGGCCGAGCGCGTGCTCCACATCCGCGACGACGCTTTCGCGCAGCTCGGCGACACCGATCTAGCGAACGGTGTCATCGAAGGGACCGCGCCCGCGTTCACCATCACCGCGGTTGCCGACAAGCCCACCGACACGCGCAAGCTGCGCGAGGTCCGTGGCACCCTCGCGGTTCCCAACTACCTCGATCGCGACCCGCGCCCCGTCCCGGAGAACCTCAGCTCACCAGCAGGCGGGCTCCCCGGCCAGGCGATCGGCGGCCGCTTCCTCTACGGGCTCGACGGCCTGCCGATGCAGAACCCGGTGATCCCGACGATCGACATCCCCTTCGTGTGCAGCGTCCCCCGCGCGGCGACGCCGTCGACGCCGGCGCACCCGATGCTGTACGGCCACGGCCTGCTGGGTTCTCGCAACGAGTCCGCCGGCGGATCCTCGGACCGGGCGCGCGAGCGTAACTTCATGCCCTGCGCGGTCAACTGGATGGGCTTCGCCGAGTACGACATCGCCAACGCGGTGCACACGCTGGCGGACCCGTCGAACATGCCGACGATGGCCGACCGATCGCAGCAAGGCTTCCTCAACTTCCTGTACCTCGGACGCGCGATGGCGCACGTCGACGGATTCGCGAAGCACACCGCGTTCCAGATCGACGGCGTGCCGGTGATCCAGACGAACAGGCTCGTCTACGACGGCAACAGCCAAGGCGGGATCATGGGCGGCGCGCTGACCGCGCTGGCGGTCGACCATACCCGCGCGACGCTGGGCGTGGTGGGTATGAACTACTCGACGTTGCTCAACAGGTCGGTGGACTGGGAAGGGCCGTTGGTCAACCCAGCCGACCCGGGCCTGCCGTCGTACTCGTCGTTGCTCTACACGATGTTCCCGGACAAGAAGGAGCAGCAGGTCGTGATCGGGTTGATCCAGATGCTCTGGGATCGCGCCGAGGGCAACGGCTACGCCCAGCACATGACGAGCGACCCGTACGACAACACTCCCGCGCACCAGGTGCTGCTGCACGCAGCCTACGGTGACTTCCAGGTCACCAATGTGTCGGCTGAGGTAGAGGCGCGCACGATCGGTGCCCACGTGATGGACACCGCGCTCCTTCCCGGGCGCAACTGGACGGTGAACGACGACTTCTTCGGCCTCCCGTCGATCGCGAAGGACCTCAACGGCCGGCCGTTGCCACACAACGGCTCGGCGCTGGTGTACTGGGACTCGGGCAACCTCCCGCCGCCCAACGCGAACGTCCCACCGCTGCACGATGGTGGCGACCCGCATGAGGACCCGCGCCGTGACCCGCGCAGCGGCGATCAGCGAGCGACGTTCTGGTTGACCGGTGAGATCACCGATCCCTTCGCCGGCGGCGCATACCTGCTGTGCCGCCCCGGTCAGGAGAGCGCGATCCCGCGCGTTGCGAGCCAGTTCAACTTCGACTGGTGCTGAGCGACAGCTCGAGCCGATAGCACAGAAGCGAGGTCTGGTCGTCCGGCGCGAAATCCCGTGCGGGATCGCGACCGAACCCCAGGCTCTCGTACAACGCGCGTGACGCGTTCATGATCTCGTCGGCGTGCAGGACGATGGCGTGCTTGCCTTCGGTACGCGCACGCTCGATGCAGGCGAGGCTCAACGCGCGCCCGATGCCGCGGCGCGCGTGCGCAGGCGCGACCGCGAGCATGCGGATCGATGCCTCGCCATCGCGCTGGTCCTCGGCGTACGGTGACGACGCCTCCCCGACATACGTCACGGTGCCCACGACTTCATCGGCCTCGACGGCGACGAGGAGCACGGCTTCCTTGGCGCGCCGCTGAGCGTCGCGCAGGCTGTCTGCGTAGGAGCCGAGCGAGCGATCGTAGACGGCGGCGTACGCCGCAACGGCGATCTCACCGGCGTGCGTCAGGTCGTCGAACGCGGCTTCACGGATCTGCATGGCGCGCCATCCTATCGAGGCAACGATGAAGCCCCCGGGCGAACCCGAGGGCTTCGATGTTGGTATCTCGGCGTTAGCCGAGGGTCTTGTAGGTGCGTGTCAGGCAGGTCTCTTCGTCGACCAAGCAGATCGTGGCGACCGCAGCGTTACCTGCGAGCGTGTCGGCGGGGTCGATGTCGAACCCCTGTGAGTTCATGTACGTGGACGGCGCACCTGTGATGCCGAGGGTGGGCTTGAGGTCCAGCGTGTAGGTTTCGCCGGCCCACGTGAGCGTCGCGGAGACGATGATCGAGGGATCGATCCCGTGCTCCAGGAGGCGGACGCTCATCCGATTCGCGCCGGGATAGATGATGTCGGTCTGCGTGGCCGGGTGCGCTGCGGGCTCTTCGCTCGCGAGCACGTCGTCACGGACGGTGCAGCCGACCGCGGCTGAGTTGGCGCTCGGCGGACCGTAGATCTTGCCGCCGCGGACCGGGTCATCGATCCCGTCGGGGAAGGTCCTTATGGACGTGAAGATGGCGATCGGCGTGGCGCAGTGCTCTGCCTGTGCGGCGGACGGCACCAGGGCGCCGATCGCGGCCGCCAGCACCAGAACGGAACGGAACTTCATACGAGCCTCCTGTCGGGGAGCGGACGACGGTAACTTCGCGCGCGCCCGCCTCGATACCTGTCGCCGGGCGCGGATGTACCGGATGTCTGGGTCTGCCGGAAATGTCGGCGTCGACGGCGAGATCCGCGACGAGCACGTCGACGGAAACCTGCTCGCCGAGTTCCTGCGCCAGCGCCTCGAGCCGGTCTCGCCGGCGCGCCACCAGTGCCAGGTCGTATCCCTGCGCCGCGAGCAAACGCGCGTACGCCGCGCCGATCCCTGCGGACGCCCCCGTGATGACCGCTCGACCCACGTGTCCCGCTTCTGTCGCGGGCATCCTCGCCGACGATGCAGGGCCGCACAAAGCACAGGTGAAGGGATCGCCCGCTTCGACGTCGAAACCTCGATCCGTTCGCAGGTTGTGCCCAAGGAGCCACGATGAAACTGAAGTTGTTGATCGCTCTGAGCCTGCTCGCGGCAGGAACCATCCCCGCGCACGCCACGCCTCTCGCTGTTCCGCTCGTGGAAGGCCCCGACGTTCCGCCGGTAACGGTGCCGTCGGCCGTCATACGAATCTTCGACGGCGAACGGTACGACGGCTGCAAGGGAAAGGTCGTCGCGGCGCGCGAGGTCGCGATCCCGGCCGGTGCGTATGACCGCGCCATCGTGGACTTCACCGCGGTTCCCGACGGCGATCCGTGGGACCGTCTGTTCAGGATCTCGATCGGCGGGGTAGACGTACTCAGGGGCACGACGCCGCGCACCAGCTTCCACCTCCGCAAGGACATCACCGAGTACCTGACGTTGCTGCCAGCCGGAGGCTCGGCGACGGTTTCGCTGGAGCTCGGAACCTACGTCGGAGAGCAGGTCGGCTCCGTCTCGATCGAGCTCTACTCCGACGAGCCGACCGCGGCGCTCGTACGCGCGCCGGCGCGTGAGGTCGTCCCGGTTTTCGACGGAGCCAGCCTGACAGGCAACAACAAGTTCGTCGCGCGTGACGTGACCTTCGCGCCCACAGCCCCGGCGAAGGCGATCGTCGACCTCACGCTGACCAACCACGGCGATGAAGAAGCACAGTTCGTGAACCGGATCTTCCACGTCCTGATCGACGGCAAAGAGGTCGCCACCGCACGAGCCATGCCCTACGTGTACGCCATCGCGGGGACGGGTGGAGCGAACGCGAACACCGCCTGCGCGGGCCCGGGGACCTCCTCGACGGGGGACGCCGTGCACCCGGTGGCGTGGTGGACGGCGCAGCAGGCTGCCGATGTGGCAGGGGTCCATCTGGGTGTCGGCGAGATCCCGCCGTACCGCGCCGAGCTCGAGGCAGCCGACCTGGCGCTGTTGGCCGGCGCGCGGCGGGTTCAGGTCGTCCAACAGGGCGGCCGTGCGGTTTGGATCACCAGTCTGGCGTTGCTGCTGTCCTGAGTCGGGAGGAAAAGCGCCCCTCGGCGGCGAAGGGAGCCTCGGAATGCCATCCGTCGCCGCCTCATGGGGGAATCACGTGATCCGAACCCGATCGGTTCCGCTCGCAATCATCTCTGCCGTCTGCGTCGCTATCACGACGCTCGGCGCGAACGGCCATCAGCCGGTAGCGCGCAGAGAGTTCAAGACGATCGCGCAACTCGCGGACGTTTACGGCAGTTCATTCGACCTTCCCAAGCCACCCGAGGGCCAGACACCCGAGCAGCGCGCCGAATGGGTGCTCGAGGACCAGCCGATGGTGGGTCGCACCCCGATGGACTGGGTGCGCTGGGCCAACGAGACGTTCACGATCGAGACGGGCGCGAACCTCACGCCACCCGCCGCCGACCTGACCCAGAACGTCGCGCGGATCTACGCGAATGTCGGCTTGCCGGTGAACGCGGCCTTGCTCGACACGCTTGCACTGTCGGCAGCCAAGGTGCCTGCCGAGGTTCGAAGCCCGTTCGCGAACGTCGTTCGCGTCGTCGCGGATGCCTATGACGTTCAGACACCCATCGCGAAGTTGGTCGCGAAGCGCACGATGGACGGCATCGACGCACACGAGACGATCCTGCTTCCGGCGGAACGCGACGTGATGGCACAGAGCGAACTGTCGATCCTGCAAGCGATCAACGCGTTCCGGGTCAGCACTCGCTCGTACTTCGATGGCATCGGGTCGCTGAACGCATCGACCGAGGCTGCCGGCGGTACCGACGCGCCGATCTTCGCCGACCCGGAAGGCTTGGTCATCCTCGGCGGCGTCGGCAATGCCACGTACCGGCGCGGGGGCCTGATCCCGGACCCGGTGTTGCTGATCGAGCCCAATGGCTCCGACCGGTACGAGAACTCTGCCGGCGGTGCCTGTCCGGTCACGCTGGGGGATCCGATCAACCTCTTCGGCGGCTTCCTCGGCCAGTTCATGGAATGCAACCTGATCGCGGTTTCCGCGGTGGCCGATCTCGGTGACGACGCGGACGTGTACAACTTCGTCGGCAAGGCGTCGCCGGTCCAGGGCGCCGGCGGTCCCGGCGGTCTGGGTCTGCTCCTCGACGTCGGCGGCAACGACTCGTACTACACGAAGCTCGGCCGCACGATCGAACCGATCTTCCAGTACTTCGACGGGGGCGCGCAGGGCTTCGGCTACGGTGGCGTCGGGTTGCAGCTGGATGTCGCCGGTGACGACGTCTACCGCATCGACACCATCGCAACGGGCGTGCCGATCTGGAACCTCGGACAGGGCTTCGGCGGATCCGGCGGCCTCGGCATCTCACACGATGTGCAAGGGAAGGATGACTGGCTGTCGTATGCCACCGGCAGCACCTACAGCTTCATCGGTGTGTACACCGACGGCGTCGGCTTCTACGGCGGCGTCGGCATCATGAACTACACCGGCATGGGTGATGACATATACCACGCGGAGACGGTGGCGAACTCCGTGGA
>JBKJXT010000090.1:0-3805 GCA_046716205.1 Actinomycetota bacterium | reverse complement strand
AGCGCGCACCGAGCGCGAGTCGCTGATGTCCAAGACCGAGATCGTTCAGGCAGCGTCGCGCGAAGCCGACCGGCTCGTCGCAGAAGCCGAGTCGATCGCGCGACGCATCAAGGCGGAAGCCGAGGAGTACGTCGAGGGCAAGCTCGCCACGTTCGAGGTCGTGTTGACCAAGACGCTGCAGGCCGTCGAACGGGGACGCGCCAGACTCTCCGGGCGCCTGGAAGCCGATCAGCTTTCCGAGGGCGAGGAAGCGCCGGGCTGAGCGCGGGGACCCTCGTCGGGCTGAGGTCCACCGCCTGGGTGGGGACCACCTCGCTCATCCGGAACGGGCAACGGGCGCCGCGCGACCCCGCGGGTGCCGCGCCTCCCGCGCATAATCGGTAATCAAGCGCCGGAAAGGGGCTCAGTTGGGCTCCGTTTCTGCTGGTCAAGGGCACTCTGTTGCTATTGTGCTATCGTGTCGGCCGCATGAAGAAGGGTCTCACCGCATTGCGTGACTCCTCGCTCCTCTCCGTAGACGTCTCGGAGCTGCTCCGTCGCCCGGGTGCGACCAAGCACGTCTCTCTGACCACCGATCTGGAAGGACTGGCCGGGGAGATGGCGCGCGTCCGCGAGGGGTCGAGCCTGACGCTCGAGCTCCGCCTCGACGCGCTCGTCGACGGCGTTCTCGTCGATGGCGAGGTGGCAGGCGAGCTGGTCGAGCAGTGCTCGCGCTGCTTGCGAGCCGTGGGCGATCAGGTTCGCGAGTCCGTGAGTGAGCTCTTCGTCTACGCCGGAGAGGACACCGACGAGGGCGATGCATACGCGATCACCGACGACTTGATCGACCTCGAGCCGCTGGTGCGCGACGCCGTGATCCTCGCACTGCCACTGAAGCCGTTGTGCCGGCCCGACTGCAAGGGCTTGTGCCTCGTCTGCGGTGCCGATCGGAACGAGATCGACTGCGGGCACTCCGACGCTCGTGTCGAGATCCGCTGGGACGCGTTGAAGCGTCTGCGCGAGACGATGGAGGAATAGATGCCGGTCCCGAAAAGGAAGAAGCCCCGCACGCGGACGCGCTCCCGGAAGGCGCAGTGGTTCGCGAGCCTCAAGACACCCGCCTACTCGACCTGCCCGCAGTGCCGTAAGCCGAAGCTGCCGCATCATGCGTGCGCGAACTGCGGGACGTACGCCGGACGCCAGGTCCTGCCCGTCGAGTAGCCGGGTATGCCAGGACTGCTGCGGCGCGGTACGGCGCTCGAGCGGCGGCTCGGTGCCATCCTCCGAGACCGCAAGCTCTGGAAGCAATCTCTCACGCACCGCTCGTTCGCATACGAGAGCGGTGGTTTGCCGACCAACGAGCGCCTCGAGTTCCTGGGCGACGCCGTGCTCGGCATCATCGTTACCGACCAGCTGTACGCGGACTTCCCGTTGCAGCCGGAGGGGGATCTCGCGAAGATGCGCGCCGCGCTGGTGAACATGACCGTGCTCGCCGACGTCGCTCGCGAGATCGGCCTCGGCGAGGTGATCCTGCTCGGTCGCGGCGAAGAGATGACCGGCGGCCGCGACAAATCGTCGATCCTCGCCGACACACTCGAGGCAGTGTTCGGCGCGATCTACCTCGACCGCGGGATCAAGGGCGCGCGGCGCGTCGTCCTCGGCCTCTTCCTGCCACGGATCCGCGGCAAGGTGGAGGGCGGCGTCGTGCACGACTACAAGACGGCGCTGCAAGAACTCGCCGCAGCGTCTCTTGGCACGTTGCCGGAGTACTCGTTGAGCGAGTCGGGACCCGACCACGCGAAGCGTTTCAACGCCGTCGTCCTGCTCGCTGGAGTCTCCTACGGGCAAGGCAGCGGGCGCTCGAAGAAGGAAGCGGAGCAAGCGGCCGCGCGCCTCGCGGTGGAGAAGCTGCAGGACAACGGCAGCCAGACGCGGGGAGCCGGCGATGCCTGAGTTGCCCGAGGTCGAGGTCGTCCGTCGCGATCTCGAGCGCGATGCTGTCGGCAAGCGCGTCAAGGACGTTCAAGTCAAGCTCCCGCGCATCATCCGGCGACACAAGACCCGCAAGGAATTCACCGACGGCGTGAACGGCGCGAAGCTCATGCGCATCGACCGCCGCGGCAAGTACATCCTGGTGTACCTCGACAACGGCAACGTGTTGGTGATGCATCTCGGCATGTCCGGACGCATCGAGCGCTCTACCGGGCGCAAGGCTCCCGAGAAGCACACCCACGTCGTGATCAAGCTCCAGACCGGCGGTGAGCTCCGCTTCATCGACATGCGTCAGTTCGGCGAGCTATTCGTGACGACGCCGGACGGCCTCGACGGGGTGAAGGAGCTCTCGCACATCGCGTTAGACCCGCTCGCCGACTCGTTCACGTGGCAGGTCTTCTCCGAGATCGTGTCCAGCCGCAAACTCAAGCTCAAGACGTTGCTGATGGATCAGAAGTTCATCTCTGGGATCGGCAACATCTACTCCGACGAGATCCTCTGGGCGGCCGGCCTGCGGTATGACCGGCCGTCGGACACCCTGACCTCACAGGAGATGCGCCGCCTGTACCGCGCGATGCAGGAGGTACTGCAGGAAGGCATCCGCTACGGCGGCGTGACCCTCGAGGATCAGACCTACCGCAACCTGTACGGTAAGACCGGCGAGTTCCAGGATCACCTGAAGGTCTACGGCCGCGAGGACAAGCCGTGCCGGCGCTGCCGGAGTCCGATCGCCCGCGAGCGGTGGGGGAACCGCTCTACCTACCTCTGTCCGCGCTGCCAGGTGTAGGTCGCTCGGTGAAAGACCGTGGTGGCCGGTATCATCGGATGTGAGCCTTCTTCGTCCGATTTCGACTGAACCGATCGGGCGGGCAAGGCGTCTTTGAACGACGGGTGGCTCTCGCGGGCCGTTCGTACGCCAAAGGGGAGAGATAACAGATGCCAGCACCTTCCAGCCCAACACCGACACCGCCCAAGACGAAGCCGATCGCCCCGTTATCGGCGGGGCTCGTCGCGGCCATCCTGGTCTTCGCGGTCCTGCCGAACCCGCTGAAGGTTCCGCAGCAGAATCCGACCGCGACCGCAGAGTACGCGCCGGTCCCCGGCAGCAGCGAAGACGGCACCGGTGGGAACTTCGGCGAGACCGGTCTCAGCGACTCGCCCGGCATCGGCGCGGGTGGTTCGGGTTCGGGCGCGCTCCCCGGGCAGTTCACTCCGCCGCCTCCCCCGCAGTTCCGTCCGCGTCAGAAGGCGTGCGTCGGGAACCCCCCACGCCAGACCGAAGACCCCCTTTCGCCTCCGTGCGTGCCGTTCTTCGACGGTGACAACGGTGGCGCGACGTTCAAGCAAGGCGTGACCAAGGACAGCATCAAGATCGTGCTGTACAACGGACTCGATGTCGAAGGCGACATGAACGCTCCGTGGGAGCCGAGCCAGGAGCGCACGCCGGCAGGCACCGGCGCTTACCAGTACTTCAACCTCGTGCGCACGATCAAAGCGCAGCTGAAGTACTTCCAGACGCGCTACCAGACCTATGGTCGCACGGTGCAGGTCGTCGCGATGGACGACAACAACACCAGCAGTCCCAGCGAGGAGATCGGCGACGCAACCGTGACCCAGCAGGACCACCAGCCCTTCGCTGCGGTCGTGCTCGGTGACACCAAGCAGTTCTACCAGCAGGCGCTGGCGGAACGTTTCGGCGTCCCGAGCTTCGGGCTGTCCTTCGACCTGCCGCGCGATTACTACCTGGAGAACAAGCCCTACATCTGGGGCTTCATGCCCGATCAGGAAACGCAGATGGCGTGGAGCTCGAAGTTCATCTGCGACAAGCTCTGGC
>JBKJXT010000089.1:0-6632 GCA_046716205.1 Actinomycetota bacterium | reverse complement strand
CGCGAGCGCCACGCCGCACGCCGCCGCGGCGCGCACGGCGGCCGACGATGAGATCCTCCGCGGGATCGCGGTCGCCGCCGCATCCAAGACGCAGGCGCGCCGCTCGGACGGAGCCTCAGGCGCGCCGGTGTGGGAGCAGGGCGCAGGGTCGCTCACCGGTCTCGCCGCTACCGCCATCTCGACGCTGCCAGTGATGCTTGAGAGCGCGGACCTTGGTCAGGTCGCATGGGGAGCTCCCCGCACACGTACCTTCTCGCTTTGGAGCGGTGGCGCCGCAGCCAGCGCGGTCTCCGTCGACACCGAACGCTTCGTCGGCCCCGACTCGACCGGCGCCGCGATCAGCCTGCCCTTCAGCGACCCCGATCGCTTCAGCGCATCGAGCGCCGCTCGCTCCATCACGATCACCGCATCAGGCGCGCGCTACCAAGGAGGCGTCTACGGCGGCCACGCGTCGGTGCTCGGCTCCGACGGCTCGACGACGCGGCTGCCGGTCTCGGTGATCCAGGACGTGCCCTTCGACTTCCACGTCAACGCCGCCTACAACGAGCTGCAGGCTGCCGGTGCCGAGGGTGAGCGCGTCGAAGACCAGACCGTCGTACTGTTCCCCGGACTCCCGACCAACGTCGGACTCATCGGCGAGGCGTTCAAGGCGATCACCGTTCCAACGTTCAACAGCAAGACCGGTGGTGACCCGACCAACGGGTTGACGATCCGCTACGGCACGACCCGCTCGCAGTTCCGCGACTCGACGCTGCCGGCATCCGAGCACGGACGCGGTCGCATCGAGGCCGCCCCGCCGGGGTTCTGGCGCATCCACCTGCTGGCCGACAATGCGGTCGAGGCGACACAGACGCGCGGGCGCCAGGAGTCGCTGGGGATCGGGCTCGGCTCCAGCGGTCCCGACGCCGCCTACTCCCCCGCAGGCAACCTGCTGATCGCGGAGCCGCCGTGCTCGACGACCGGCGTGCGCGGGCCGCTGCCCGGCTGCACCAGCCGCACCGGCGAGGTCGACAACGCGACCGGCCTCTGCGTCGCGCGGAACTCTTCGACCCAGGTCGCTTTCAACTACTACTGCGGTGAGCTCGCTCTGACGTTGCCGGTCGCCGTGGTGTCGCGCGCCGTGCACATCGTCGAGCACAACAGCGATCCGGCGCGCAGTGAATGGCGCTCATGCGGGGTGAACGTGCCGACCGACGGCAGCGCGCTGGACCTGCAGCGCATCGTCGACCAGGCGCGCAACTGCCCCGGCGCGACCTCGCCGACCGCATGGACCTTCAAGACCAAGGCGCCCGATTGTCTGGGGCCCAAGGAGCGCGCTGGATCCCCAACAGGGATCGCCACCGACGTCGACGCCGTGTACTCCGGGCTGAGCACCGCCGGCGCGCCCGGCCGCAACCTGCCGGTCGGCGTGCTGACCTACGACTTCAAGCTTCCCGCGCTGAACACCTATACGACCGCCGGTTTGTCGGCCGCCTACCAGGCCGAGAACGCGATCGTTGCGGTCCGCTTCCGTGCGGGTCCGACGGCGGCCGACGATGCGGCGAACGGGCTGCTGGTCGTCGACGCACCCAACGTCAACGTGTCGCCCCCGATCGCCAAGCGCGCCGGGACACGCGGCTCAGTGTTCACCGAGTGGGCCGTGATGAGTGCCAACGCGGCGGTCGGGCAGCTGTCGATCGTGGTCATCCCGACGGCGTGGAGCCGCTCGGACCTCGACCCGACCAAGCCGATCGCACGCGTGCAGCTGTGCGACGTGGCTCTGCGCGTCGCGACGTTCGCGAAGCAGGCGTGGGGCACGGCGACCAACGGCACCCAGCTCACCTCGATGACCGATCGCGGGCTGGTGGGCCAGATCGATCCCGCGAAGTCGCGCGAGCGCGTGGCGTGGAACGGGTCGAGCTTCACCGACCTCGGTCGCGAGGCCGAGAGCCTTCGGTTCGCCGTTCAGGTCCCGAAGAACTCGACGAAGAACTCCAGCGCCGCGCACCACGTGCGCTCGCCGCGAGGCGGTCCCGCCTACCTCAGCGGCGCACGCGCCTCCGGCGATGGGACCTCGATCCTGCCGACCGACTACAAGCAGTACGACCTGCGGCGGGGGCTGACGACCGCGACCTGTCACGACGGCGGAACCAGCACCGACCCGGCGCAGACGTTGCAGTGGAACACCTGCGGGCTGTGGGAGGACGCGAAAGCGGCCGATCACATCATCGCCGAGCTCGCGCCGCAGTCGATGTTCAACGGACGCTTCCACGGGATCTACGCCCTCGATGAGGATCAGCTCAAGCGCGCCGCAGGTTCGGTCACCTACCGCAGCACGGTGGGCGACGACGGTGGAGCGGCGGACGCGGGCAACCACTGGGTCAAGAAGGACGGTGCCTACGTGACGCGGATGCCGGTCTCGAACTTCTTCGACGACGCGCTGACGCCCTTCTCGTTCTCGGCGCTGTCTGGTCTGGTGCGGCTGACCACATCGGGCACCACACCGGTGCTCACCGTGGCCTCGGCCGGCGGTCCCGAGGGTGCACGAACCATCACCAGCACCCTGCGCTGAGTACGATTCGGCGCGTGGCGAAGACGCTTGACTTCTCATCGCTGACGCGCGCCGAACGGGTCGTGTTCGTGAGCGCGGTCGCGCTCGTGGTCAATGGGTTCATCCCGTGGTGGTACCGGGTCGCTACCACGGAGGGCACCTACACCTACAACGCCGGGCTGACCGGCTACGGGGTCTTCGCGGTAGCGGCGGCAGCGGTGGTCATCGCCGCGGTGCTGGGACGGACGAACATCTGGCCGCACTCGGCGCCGCGCGGGGACGGGATCGCCTACGCGGCTCTCGGCGCGACGGCGAGCGCCGCACTGGTGGCGCAGATGACCAGCGCGCGAGGCGAGTGGATCGGGCTGTACGTAGGCCTGGCACTGGCGGTGACGCTGGCGGTCGGAGGGCTGCTACGCACCAGACAACGGCGGGCCGGCTGGCAATGAAGAACCCTGTCACTAAACTTTTTTCTCAGTGAAAGTCCGCGAAGCCCAGACATCCTTCATCCTTCTGAGCGGTCAGGCGACACTGAGCGGCTTGATGCGTTCGATCCTCGCTTTGCTGGAGCGCCTGGCATCCCACAGATCAACTGCGCGCTGCACATTGAGCCAGAACTCAGGCGAGTTCCCAAACAAGCGCGAGAGCCGAAGCGCCATCTCTGGGCTGACCGCGCGCCGCTCCCGCAGCAACTCGTTCACCGTCTGACGAGACACGCCCAACGCACGTGCGAGACCGGACACCGTGAGGGCGTAGTCTGGCATGAAATCCTCACGCAACATCTCGCCGGGATGCGTCGGACGGATCTGCCTTTCCCCAGTATTCACAACGCTCATGACCCTCCCTCTCAGTGATAGTCCGTGATCTCGACGTCGTACGCATCCCCGTCGACGAACCGAAAGCAGACGCGCCACTGGTCGTTGATGGAGATCGAATGCTGCCCTTTCCGGTCGCGCCCAAGCTCGTGGAGCCGGTTTCCGGGAGGGACCATCAGGTCGCTCACTCGAGTGGCCGCGTCCACATACTCGAGCTTCCGCACCGCTCGCCGCCAGATATCCGGTGGGAACCGCCTCGACTTGCCCGTCTCGGTGTGGAGGAGTCACGGTCAAAGGCTAAAGAACTCCTCAGCCCAGGGACTTCACCGCGAGTTCGGCGGCTTCGGTTGGGTTCGTTCCCACCCGGATCCCGTAGCTCTCGAACGTTTCCTTCTTCGCCTTCGCCGTGCCCTTGCTCCCGCTCACGATCGCGCCCGCATGGCCCATCCGCTTGCCTTCCGGCGCGGTGAACCCCGCGATGTAGGCGGTGACCGGCTTGGTCACGTGCTCGGAGATGTAGGTCGCCGCCTTCTCCTCCTCGTCGCCGCCGATCTCGCCGATCAGCACGATCGCCTCGGTCTCGTCGTCCTCTTGGAAGAGCTTCAGCGTGTCGATGAAGTTCGAGCCGACGATCGGGTCGCCGCCGATGCCGACGCAGGTCGACTGGCCGACGCCCGCCGAGAACATCTCGTACATCACCTGATAGGTGAGCGTCCCCGACCGCGACACCAGCCCGATCGGGCCGATGCCGGTGATCTCGCCGGGGATGATGCCCATGTTCGCCTTGCCGGGCGAGATGAGGCCGGGGCAATTCGGCCCGATCAGCGTGACCCCGCGGGCGCGCACGAAGGGATAGACCTCCGCCATGTCGCGCGCCGGGATCCCCTCGGTGATGCAGACCACCAGAGAACAGCCGGCATCGACCGCTTCGACGATCGCGTCGGCCGCGAACGGTGCAGGCACGAAGATCAACGACGCGTTCGCGTCTTGTTGCGCGACCGCCTCTGCGACGGTGTCGTAGACGGGAACCTGATCGTCGACCGCGCGCTGGCCGCCCTTGCGCGGTGTCACGCCGGCGACGACCTGCGTTCCGTACTCGATGTTGCGCCGCGTGTGGAAGGTCCCTTCACCGCCGGTGATGCCTTGGACCACGACGCGCGTGCGCTTGTCCAACAGGATGCTCATGCTGACCCCCGATTCTTGGCAAGCTCCACGCCGCGAGCCGCCGCCTCCAACATCGTCGCCGCCGGCACGACCTTGGGATGTGCGGCCTGCGACAAGATGCGCCGGCCCTCCTCGGCGTTGGTCCCGTCGAGACGTACGACGATCGGCTTCAGGCCCTTCTCGCCGAGCTTTTCGATCGCGCCGAGGATGCCGCGCGCGACCTCGTCGCAGCGCGTGATGCCGCCGAAGATGTTGACCATCACCGAGCGCACCTTGCGATCGGACAGGATCACGTGCAGCGCGTTCGCCATGACCTCGGCGTTCGCGCCGCCGCCGATATCGAGGAAGTTGGCCGGCTGGCCGCCGGCCTCCGCAACGACGTCCAGCGTCGACATCGTCAAGCCGGCGCCGTTGCCGATCACGCCGACGAACCCGTCCAGCGCGACGAAGTTTCCGAGCCCCTGCTCCTTCGCGGCGCGCTCTTGCTTGGGGAGCGACTTCAGGTCCTTGAAGCGCTTGAAGGTGTCTTCGTGGCGGTACTGCGCGTTCTCGTCGAGCGAGACCTTCGCATCCAGCGCCACCGCTTCGCCGGCGCTGGTGATGATCAGCGGGTTCACTTCGACCAGCGTCGCGTCGGCGCCGACGAAGGCACGGTAGAGCTTCTCGATCAGCGCGCCGACGGCCTTGTGGTGTGAGGCGGGGATCTTGCCGCCGAACAGCATCGCGCGCAGGTGTGAGGGCCTGAGGCCGAGCAGGGGGTCGATGTGCACCTTGGCCAGGTAGTCGGGCTCCTCGACGGCGACCTGCTCGATGTCCATGCCGCCCTTGACGCTGCACATCCCGAGGTAGTCCTTCGCGCCGCGGTCGAGCATGAAGCTCACGTAGTACTCAGCCGCGATGTCCCCGGCGCGCTCGACGAGGACCTCAAGCACCTTGTGGCCCTTGATGTCCATCCCGAGGATCTGGTCGGCGACCGTCCATGCCTCGGTCGGCGACGACGCGAGCTTGATGCCGCCCGCCTTGCCGCGCCCGCCGGCGCGCACCTGCGCCTTGACGACGACGGTCGAACCGAACTTCTCGGCGATCTGCTGCACCTTCGCGGCGGCCTTCGCGGGCTTGCCTTCGGGGATGGGAACGCCGTACTGACGGAAGATCTCCTTGCCTTGGTACTCGAGAAGGTCCATCGACGCCGCGCGGTTGAGGTGCGCGCCTCCTGTAGGCGCGGAAGCGTATTGCGCGGCGCCGAGCCGTCCAAATCAGCGCGCCTGTGCGCGGCGGATCCGCGGCGCAGGGGCGTGGGTCGGTTATGCGTTCGCGGCTACGCGGGCGCGCAGCCACTCGACGATCTCGGTCGTGGGCGCGCCGGGCGTGAACACCTCGGCGATCCCCATCTCCTTCAGCACCACGATGTCCTCGGGTGGGATGATGCCGCCCCCGAAGACGATGATGTCGTTCGCGCCGCGCTCCTTCAACAGGTTCAAGATCTTCGGGAACAGGGTCATGTGCGCGCCGGAGTGGATCGAGAGCCCGACCGCGTCCGCGTCTTCCTGGATCACGGTCTCGACGATCATCTCGGGCGTCTGGTGCAGGCCGGTGTAGATGACCTCCATGCCCGCATCGCGCAAGGCGCGCGCCACCACCTTCGCGCCGCGATCGTGCCCATCGAGTCCAGGCTTCGCGACGACGACGCGGATCTTCCCCCCAGGCAACCGGACCTCCGAGATATCGCGGGTGGTTTGTGCGCCTTGCAGCGTGGCGGTAAGGATACGGGCCGCCTTCCGACCCGCCAAAACGCATGACGACAGCGCGAGCGTGGATCACCGATCTCCTCGACCCCGGGTGGGTGGAGCTCTTCGGCGACGTCGTCAACGATGATCCGCTCTCGTTCCCCGGCTATGCCGGGCAGCTGAAGGCCGCGCGCGCCAAGACCGGGGAGAGCGAGTCGGTGCTCGTCGCCCGGGGCGCCCTCGGGGGCGCGCCGATGGTCGTGATCGCGTCTGAATTCAGCTTCCTCGGCGGTTCGCTCGGCGTCGCCACGGGTGAACGCATCTGCCGTGGCTTCGAGCTCGCCGCGCGCGAGCGCGTCCCGGTCCTCGCCCTCACCGCCAGCGGCGGCGCACGGA
>JBKJXT010000088.1:0-3497 GCA_046716205.1 Actinomycetota bacterium | reverse complement strand
GAGTTGTCGATGGTTGAGCAGCGGTATCTGGCCGTGCGTGAGGTGCTCGATTCCGGCGCCGCGATCAACGACGTGGCGACCCGCTATGGGGTCAACCGCAAGACGCTGTATCGCTGGCTGGTCCGCTATGCCAACGACGGCCTTGGGGCACTGGCGGATCGAAGCCCCAAGCCCGATCGCTGTCCCCATCAGATCTCGGCCGAGGTCGAGGCGCGGATCGTGTCGCTGCGACGAGCGCATCCGGGCTGGGGTCCCCGAACGCTGCTCAACAAGCTGCGCCGCGAGCTCGATGAACCACCATCGCGTTCTGCGATCTATCGAGCACTTGTCCGCCACGGCTTGATCGAGCCGCGCAAGCGCCGTCGCCGCCGCGAGGACTACAAGCGCTGGGAACGCTCGCGGTCGATGGAGCTGTGGCAGATGGACGTCGTGGGTGAGATCTTCCTATCCGACGGCACCAAACTCTCGGCGGTCACCGGGATCGACGATCACTCGCGGTTCTGCGTCTGCGCGACGTTGGTCGTTCGAGCAACGGCCAAGCCGGTCTGCGATGCGCTGGTCGGTGCGCTTCGTCGTCACGGGATCCCCGAGCAGATCCTCACCGACAACGGCAAGGTCTTCACCGGCAAGCTCGCCCCCAAGCCCGCGACCGTGCTCTTCGACCGGATCTGCCATGAGAACGGGATCAAACACATCCTCACCGCACCGTACTCACCGACGACCACCGGCAAGGTCGAGCGGCTTCACAAGACCATGCGCAAGGAGTTCTTCTCGGTCAATACCTTCGACACACTCGAGCAGGCGCAAGCAGCGCTGGATGCCTGGGTGGATGACTACAACACCAACCGTGAGCACCAAGCGATCGGCGACGTTGCGCCTGTGCGGCGTTTCGAGCTCGCCACGCCCGCATCCTTCGAGGTCCTCGACGGTGAGATCGAGATCCAACCAGAGCCAGAGTCGCCGAAGAAGTTCGTCACGCGACGCGTCGACGACAAGGGACGCATCCTCATCCTTAATCACCGCTACCACGTCGGCCGCTATCTCGCCGGCCAGTCGGTGACGGTGACCGTCGATGACGGTCTGCTTAACGTCGCGCACAACGGTGTTGTTGTTGCAACCCATGCGCGTCGTCACAAGCAGGAGGACGACGACCGGATGGATCGCCGAGCCAAGGTCACCAAGCCCGCTCGGCCGACCAAGGGCAACGAGGTCTTGCGACGCGTCGATCCCAAGTTCGGAGCGCTCAGCTTCGCCGGAACCAGCTACCGCGTCGGCAACCGATACTGCGGCATGCTCGCCGGCGTGAGGCTCGTTGGCGATACCGTACAGATCACCATCGACGGCCAGCTCGTGCGAACCCACCGTGCTCGCCACGACAAGTCCAAGGAGTTCGGTGCTCTTGCTCAGCCCAATGGGAAGCCGAGGAGGTCCTCAGGTGTGGCATAGCTACCGGAGCCATTCAGAGACACGGGTACCGAACCTCGACAATCTCCGCAGGTCAGACCCCTGAAAGCGCGTCGCGCCGCGGCTCTTGCGATCCGGCCAGGACGCGCTCAGGCCGCACTGAGGCCGCACCAGCTCCCAGACGCATCGCGTCGAGGCCGTCGCGAACGCGATCATCGAGCGACGGAAGCATGTGTCCGTAGCGCGTCAGCATCGAGGCGATCGAGGACCAACCCATGCGTGTCGCGATCTCGTGCGGGTGGCATCCGACGGCGATGAGGTAGCTCGTGGCGGTGTGCCGGAGGTCGTGGAAGCGAAGCCCTTCGAGGCCCGCAAGCTTCACAGCAGGTGCCCACGCGCGCCTGTTGAAGTTCGAGCGGCGCAGCGGCGCGCCGTCCCTTCCAAGCGTTCAGGAGCCAAAAGCGTGGTAGCTCGGGAGCGGTTGCGAGCGTCGTCTGTTCCGTGAGCTCGGGCTGCGCGGCGTGCGTTGAAGCACGAGATCGCACGCGTGCACCGGGAGAACAACCTGGGCACCTACCCGTCCCTGTTCAGAAGTGGACGCTGTACGTGTCGCGTGGCAAGGACGGGACATGTTTGGAGGCCGAACGCACCGACGTGGACGAGACCGGCCGTAGATGTCATGTCGAACAAGTAATCCCGGAGCGCTCCTCGGTCGTTGCGAACGCCAGCTACCGGCCGCGTGGGCTCCTCGTCACGGGCGTCGTCGCGGAGCGCGTACATTCTGTCCAGATGCGTATTGAAGGACGCAAGGAATTGATCACAGTGCTCGTGACGAGACGCCGGGGGATCGATCTGGGCTTCTTCGGCCACGTCTTCTTCCTGCGTCCTAACCTTGTCTGCGTCACGGCCCGGGATGAGCGCGGGCGCACCATCGATACCCAGCCCGCGGACATCATAGGTGATCCCGACATCACCATTGACAGCAGTCGAGGGTGCTCACTCAGGTGATTGCGCTGCTAATCGCCTTCGTCTGGCACTGCCCTTCCAATGGGCCGATGGAGTCTTTTGGCGATGATGCTCACGGCTTCCCCGTAGCTCAGGCATCCCGCAGCAGCTCCGAGGCGATCTCGTCCACGGTCCTCCGCCACTACGAACGACGTGCCTTCGGAGCTACGGTGCGGACCAATACGAAGCGCCTCATCTTGCGGAAGATATCAACGAGGGTGACGCTATACGTGGCCTAGTACGGAACAATTGCGAGCAAGAGGACCGCTCCCCACAAGAGGAGAGAGCTTCCAGAGGAAGCGCACACGTAGATAAGCACGCGGATGCGTGGCAGCGACGCAGCGCGATACCTCCCTTCCTGCTTGCGGCGGCGCATGCGCTCCGCGAGTAGCAGTAGCAAGCCCCCAATCAGGAGCGCGATGAGTGCTTCGAGAGCTAGAGGAAGGGACGTATATGGCGTCCTCGTCAGGCCTAGCCAACTGAATCCCATCACGCTGGAGAATACCGGCTCGGGAACCTACTCCGGCCATCCAGGCACAGGCGAAGGCTTCGGTGGAAGCCGTTACAGCTCCGCGCCGTCTTATCGTGCGCCGCCGTTGCCAGACACGTTACTACCCGAAGGTCACGGGTACGTCCCGAACGGATCCGGCTCGCTCACCTCGCCCAACAGCCAGGAGTACAGCCTGACATCGTAGTCCTCACACGTTTGCGGCCTCCTAGTTCAGGGCGACGCCGTGATGTGACCGCTCTGCTCAGAACCGTCACGTGGCTATCCCATCCAACATCGCCCTTGCCTTCCGGGTCGCATACGCGCGCCACTCATCCTCCGTGATCATCAGGAAGGCGAACTCCGGGAAGTCGTGCCGGAGCAACCGCAGCCGCGCCCGTGTGATCCCCACCGCCTCGCAGATCTCAGCCCGGGACAGGCCGTCAAGGTGGAGAAGCACCAGCGCGCCCATCAGGCGGATGGTGTCGCTACGAGCTCGATTGAGCGATCGAACCTCTCTGCTGGCCATGACGACATCTTTGCGCCTCCTAATGACAACAGGCGTATCTGTGACACGGATTTTCTCTCGAGGGGGGGGTCT
>JBKJXT010000087.1:0-6270 GCA_046716205.1 Actinomycetota bacterium | reverse complement strand
CCGTCGTTGCGGTTCCACTCCGTCGGGTCGATCGGCTTCCCGGCGACGCTGCGGGGCATCTCCACCGGCAAGAAGTTGATCCGGCGGCCGGTGTCGGTCGTCGGGTCTGCGACGGTGAATCGGTCGTTGGGGAACGGCAGCAGGCAGTGCGCGGTGTCCAGCGGATCGCACGGCGCGCGCAGGGTCCCCTCGGGCAGCGCCGCGTTGGCGGAGATGGACACGCTCGCGGCGAAGGAAACGGCAAGCAGGGCGTAGATCAAGCGTGGGGCTCGAAGCACGTCGAAGAACCTCCCAAAGAAGACGGAAACAGTGGGATATTCGACACAGCACCGGCGGTTCCCTGCCCTACGCGAGGCAGTCGGCGAGGATCTTCAACGTGGGGACGTCGGTGGTCCCCGCGATCAGCGTCGTGATCGGGCTGTCGATCCAGGCCTGCAGGCGCGCCTTGATGCGGTCGGGCGGACCGATCAGCGACACCTCGTCGGCGAGGTCGTCGGGAACCGCCGCGGCGGCCTCGGCGCGCTGTCCGGCGACGAACAGCTCGCGGATGTGGGCTGCTTGTTCGCCGAAGCCGAACCGATCGAACACATCGAAGTGGAAGTTCATGCTCGGCGCGCCCATCCCACCGATGTAGAAGGACAGGTAGGCCTTGACCGGCATCATCCCCTCGGCGATGTCGTCGGTCACCGTCACGGGGACCGGGCACGGGATCTCGAATCCGGAACGCGCGCCGTGAAGCGACGGTCCGTACACCGCGTCACCACGGTAGGGAGAGTAGAAGATCGGCATCCAGCCGTCGGCGATCTCGGCGGCGAGCGCGACGTTCTTCGGTCCTTCGGCCGCGAGCAGGATCGGAAGGTCGGCGCGCAGCGGATGGATGATGGGTTTGAGCGCCTTGCCGAGTCCGAGTCCTCCGGGCAGCGGCAACGGATAGTGCGGGCCGGCGTTGGTGACCGGGCCCTCGCGTCGCATGTACTGACGGATGACGTCCACGTACTCCCGTGTGCGTGCGAGTGGCTTGGGGAACGGCGCGCCGTACCATCCTTCTACGACCTGCGGGCCAGAAACGCCGAGACCCAGCAGCACACGCCCGTTCGAGAGGTGATCCAGCGTCGCCGCGTGCATCGCGGTCGCGACCGGCGTGCGCGCGCTGATCTGCGCGATGCCGGTGCCGAGCTTGATCCGAGTCGTGTGCGCACCGACCCACGCCAGCGGGGTGAAGACGTCAGAGCCGTACGCCTCGGCCGTCCAGACGGAGTCATACCCGAGCCGCTCGGCCTCCTGCGCGAGTTCCACGAAGCCATCGGGCGGGCGCGCGCCCCAATAGCCGAGGGTGATGCCGAGCTTGAGGTCGCGCGCCATCAGAACTGCATCACGAAGCCGTCGATGATCGGCTGACGCTTCTCGTAGAACGGCGAAAGCGCATCCGCCAGCCCCTGGGCGGTCCAGCGTCCTTGCGTCTCGAAGCGCTGATCGACGCGTGGTCCTTGGATGACGTCCACCATCCCGCCGTAAGCGACGAACAGCTGACCGTTGACGTGTTCGGCCGCCGGTGACACGAGGAACGCGACCAGCGGCGCGACGTTCTCCGGCGCGAACGTCTCTGGGTCCATGTTCATGTCCGCGGTCATCCTGGTCGCCGCCCGCGGGCAGATCGCGTTCGCGGTTACGCCGTAGCGCGTGCAGGACTGAGCGGTCGCCATCGTGAGCCCGACGATACCTGCCTTGGCGGCGCCGTAGTTCGGCTGTCCCGGCGAGCCGAACAGGAACGCTTCGCTCGAGGTGTTGACGATCCGCGCGTACACGGGGCCGCCGGCCTCCTTGGAACGGTCGCGCCAGTACTCGGTCGCGTGACGGGTCGTGCAGAAATGGCCCTTGAGGTGGACCCGGATCACCGCGTCCCACTCGTCCTCGCTCATGTTGAAGATCATCCGGTCGCGCAGGATCCCGGCGTTGTTGACCAGGATGTCGAGACTGCCGTAGGTGTCGATCGCGAGGCGGATCAAGGCTTTCGCCTCGTCGAAGTCGGCGACGTCGCCCGCGTGCGCGACCGCCTCGCCGCCGGCGGCGGCGATCTCATCCACGACCGCCTGCGGAGCGGTCGCATCGCGACCACCGCCGTCGAGCTCGGCTCCCCAGTCGTTGACGACCACGCGCGCGCCGAGGCTCGCGAGGTACAGCGCTTCGGCGCGCCCGAGCCCCCGGGCAGCTCCGGTGACGATCGCAACCTTGCCGTCGAGCATCAGGATGCCTCCTCTGGAGGGGCCGAAGCCCCGAGGGTAGAACACGTTCCATTTCTTGTCGAGCGCGCTTGCCCCAGCATCTGACGGTCTGTCAGACTCGCCCACGACACCAGGGAGGCACGCATGCGCAGCTACGACAAGCTCTTCATCGGCGGCGAGTGGACCGAGCCGGCGAGCACCAAGACGATCGAGGTCGTTTCGCCGCACACCGAAGAAGTCATCGCGACGACGCCCGAGGGCACGCCTGCGGACATCGACGCCGCCGTCGCCGTCGCGCGCAAGACCTTCGATGAGGGTGAGTGGCCGCACCTCGCGCCCGAGGAGCGGCGCGCCCACGTCCAGCGGCTGGCAGACGTGTACGCGGCACACATGGGTGACGTCGCGCCCTTGGTGAGCGAAGAGATGGGGTCCCCGATCACCTTCGCGCGCCTCGCGCAAGCGCCGACGCCGTGGATGATGCTCAGCGCCTTCCTGCAGATCGCGGCCGACTACCCGTGGGAGGAACAGCGCGCTGGGCAGCTGTCGCCGAACATCCGGGTGCGGCGCGAGCCTGTTGGCGTCGTCGGCGCGATCGCGCCCTGGAACGTCCCTCACTTCACGATCATGTCCAAGCTCGCGCCTGCGTTGCTCGCCGGCTGCACGATCGTCGTCAAGCCGCCGCCGGAGACCCCCGTGTCGACGTTGTATCTCGGCGAACTGCTGGAAGAAGCGGGGATCCCCAAAGGGGTCGTGAGCATCGTTCCGGCAGGCCGTGAGGTGGGCGAGCACATGGTGAACCACCCGGGCATCGACAAGATCGCGTTCACGGGGTCCACGGCCGCCGGACGCAAGATCGCGAGCCAGTGCGGTCAGCAGCTCAAGCGCGTCAGCCTGGAGCTCGGCGGGAAGTCCGCAGCGATCATCCTCGACGACGCGGACATCGCGGCGAACATGGAGCAGCTCAAGTTCGCCGCGTTGATGAACAACGGGCAGGCATGCATCGCCCAGACACGCATCCTCGCCAGCAAGCGTCGTTACGACGAAGTCGTCGGCGCGCTGGGCGAGATGATGAGCGCGTTGACCGTCGGCGATCCCGCGAACGAAGCCACCGACATCGGTCCGCTGGTCGCCAAGCGCCAGCAGGAGAGCGTCGAGAAGTACATCGCGCTCGGTCAGGAGGAGGGCGCGCGCGTCGTGGTCGGCGGCAGCGGCCGGCCCGAGGGACTCGACAAGGGTTGGTACGTGCAGCCGACCCTGTTCGCGAACGCGACCAACGACATGCGCGTCGCACGCGAGGAGATCTTCGGCCCCGTGCTCACCGTGATCCCCTACGAGGACGAGGCCGATGCGATCCGCATCGCGAACGACAGCGACTACGGGCTTGCCGGCTCGGTCTGGACATCAGATCCGGAGCACGGCCTCGACGTCGCGCGCCGCGTGCGAACGGGGACGCTGGGCGTCAACCTCTACGCGATGGACTTCATGGCGCCCTTCGGCGGGTACAAGGCATCGGGCGTGGGACGCGAGTTCGGACGCGAGGGACTCGACCAGTACATCGAGCTGAAGTCGATCATGCCGTCGTTGGTGATCCCGGGCTAAGCGGGCACGAGCAGGCGCGTCGCCGTTTCGAGATCCTTGATCATCTGGCCCGCCCCTGCCCAGCCACGCACCCACGCAACCAACGCTGCGAACCACACCTGGCTCAGCACGCGTACGATCTCGTCGTCGTGCGAGGCGTCGCCGTTGTGCATCGCGTCGGTGATGATCTCTGAGATGCTCGCGTAGACCTCGTTCGCCAGCTCGAGCGCCTTCGCGTCATCGTTGGAAAGCGACGTCAGTGCCGTCACCAACGCAGAGGAGACCGCGGGGGCGCGCTCGATCGATCGGGTCGCACGGCCCAACGCGTCGATGACGCGGTCCGGTGCGGTATCTCCGCGCGCCGGGCGCTGCGCCAGTCGCTGCTGCAGCTCGCCCGTCCACTCGCCCAATGCCGCGACAAGCAGATGGTTCTTCGAAGAGAAGTACCGGTACAGGGTTCCCAAGGCGACGTCGGCGCGGGCTGCGACGTCGCGCATCTGCACCGCGTCGTATCCGCCCTCAGCTGCGAGCTCCATCGTCGCCCGGATCACACGCGCGTGGCGCGCCTTCTGGGCGTTGGCTCGCGGCGCCTGCATCCCTGCCTCCCCGACCGAGAACGTGTTCGGAGCACGATACTAGAACCTGTTGCAATTCCGTAGGGCGGGAACCTATAGTCGCCCCTCCATGGACGTCACGCTGCCCCCCGAGGACGATCCCCGGCGTCTGGCAGTCCGCAGCTGGCTCGAGCAGCACCCGAGCCCGTCCGGACGCCAGCTCGCGGACGCCGGCTACGTCGTCCCACACTGGCCGCACCCGTGGGGACTCGACGCCGATCCGTTGCACCAGTTGGTCATCGACGACGAGCTGAAGCGCGCGAACGTCTTCCGGCCCATCAACCCGATCGGCACCGGTCACTGTGGACCGATCATCGTGATGCACGGCACCGACGAGCAGAAGAACCGCTACCTCCCGCCGATGCTGTCGGGCGAGGAGATCTGGTGCCAGCTGTTCAGCGAGCCCGACTCAGGCAGCGACCTCGCCTCGTTGTCGACGCGCGCGGCCAAGCAGAGCGACACCTACGTCGTGAACGGGCAGAAGATCTGGACCTCACTGGCCGACGTCTCCGCCTATGGGATCCTGCTGGCGCGCACGGATCCCACGGCGGTCAAGCACGCGGGACTCTCCTACTTCATCGTGCCGATGGACGCGCCGGGCATCACGATCCGCAAGATCAAGGACATGGCCGGTTCGCCGACGCACAACTTCAACGAGGTGTTCTTCGACGACGTGCACATCCCCGCCGACAACCTGATCGGGGAAGAGAACCGGGGATGGGACCTGGCGCGCGACACGCTCGCGAACGAGCGGGTGACGCTGTCGAGACCGGGCGCGCAATGGGGATGGGGTCCAACCGCCCGCGACCTGGTCGAGTTGGTCCGCGAGCGCGGCGGGGCGCCCACGCGCGTCATGCGTCAGCGGCTGGTGTCACTCTGGATCGAGGGAGAGATCCTGCGGGCATACAACCTGCGCACCGTCGCTGCGGCGATCTCCGGACGACCCGGCCCTGTCGGGTCGGTGCGCAAGGCGTTGGGCGACCCCCACGGCCAGAAGATCTTCTGGACCGGAAAGGACTTGTCGGGTCCTGCTGGAATGTTGAAGGGAACGGGCCCCTTGGGCGCAGATCCGGCGTGGTGGTCGACGGGCTTCGAGTTCGCGCCCGCGCTCACCATCGGCGGAGGAACCTCCGAGGTGCTTCGCGATGTGATCGGTGAGCGGGTGCTCGGGCTTCCGAGAGAGCCCGACCCCGATGCCGGCAGACCGTGGGAGCAGACCCGCCGCACGTAAAGACGTCACGACGACTGAGAGGCAGCGTCCATGGGTGAGGGGATGCGAACACGGCGACCGGGTCCGATCCTGGTCGTATGTCTGGCGGTGTCGCTGCTGACGGCCTGCGGCGCGCGCCTCACCGACGAGCAACGCGCCGCGGGCATCGGTCTGGTCTCGGGCGGCGCGGGTCCAGGAGGAACGAACAACGGAGCCGTTCCCGGCCCCGGCGGGACGATCCCCGGACCGGGGGGAACGATCGGGCCCGGCGGGATCTCGACCGATGGACCGGTCGCCACGACGGCACCTTCGGCTCCGCCCGGCGGCAACGGCGGCGCGACGGATGTGGGCGTGACCGCTACCAAGCTCACGATCGCGACCGTCGCCGACGTGAGCGGCGTGCAGCCGGGGTTGTTCAAGTCGGCGCATCAAGCGATGCAGGCGCTCGTCGCGATGCAGAACAGCCAGGGCGGTGTCGACGGACGGCTACTCGATCTGTTGCTCCTGGACTCCAAGGTCGACGCCGGCCACACGCGCAAGGCCGTCCTCGACGCGTGTCCGAAGGCGTTCGCGCTGGTTGGGTCGATGTCCGCGTTCGACAACGGCGGCGCCGAGCCCGTCGAGAACTGCAGCCCAACCGGTATCC
>JBKJXT010000086.1:0-3457 GCA_046716205.1 Actinomycetota bacterium | reverse complement strand
CGCCGAGGATCACCGTCGACGCGTCGGTGGTCGCTTTGCCGGTGCGCGGGTCGGCGACGACGCGCGCGGTCTGGCGCATCGTGTCGATCTTGATCGTGCACGCCCCGTCGGCCGGCAGGATGCAGATGTCGTTGAGGATCGAGACCGACTCGGTCACGAGCTGCAGGTCCCCGTCGCGTTTCTCCCAGACCGAGCGCGCCGTCATGCGCGAGAGACCGACCGATACCACCCTCCCGTCCCCGGCGCCCAACAGCAGCGACTGCGATACCTGGCCGTCGGGCGAGGCTTGTGCGGAGAACGACCCGTCGCGCACGACGGTGCCGACTGCGGCGCGGAAATCGGGCCAGTGATCGCGGTAGGAACGGCACTGGCTCGAGGACGCGTCCTCGCGGCACGCCGCCGCCGCCATCGGCTTGTCGAGGTAGTTGTCCATCGCGCGTTGGGGGATGTTCTGGGTGGCCGGGTAGCGCGACTGCGCGAACCCACTGAAGCGCTCGGTGCAGGCGTGGCGCGGGCCGGGAACGATCGGCGGAGCGGGTTGCTGAGCGTCGGCGAGGCGCTCGACCGAGGAGGTCATGAAGGCGGTCAGCCACGCTTGCACGTCACCCACGCCGTCGATGGTCGCTTGGGCGTTCTTGTCGGGCGTGCAGTTCTCGGGAGGCTGGAACGCAGCGGTCTCCACGATGTTGAACTGGTACCAGGCCGCGTTACCGTCGGCTTCGGGCTCTGGCGTGGTGGCGTTGGCGTCGGCGTAGCCGAGGTAGAGGTGCAGCGGGCTCGCACCTCCGGCGTCGTAGCTCGGCCGCAGGGCGAAGGCGACCGCGCTGCCGTCGGCGACGCGGAAGACCACGGCGGTCTGGTATGGGCTCGCGAGCGCCGGCACGGTGCCCAGCAGCACCAGCGATGCGGCGGCGACCGCGCCCAAGAGACGACGCATCACGACAGCGTCGCCTCCTTCGCGCCGGCGAGGAAGACCGAGCGCAACAGGTCCGAGCGCGCCGACAGATCCGCGCTGGGTCCACTGAACCGCACCTCACCCTTCTCGAGGAAGTAGGCGCGATCCGCGAACGACAGCGCCAGGTCGATGTGCTGCTCGACCACGACGATGGAAACACCTTGCTCGTTCAGCACGCGCACGATGTCCAGCAGCTGCTCGACGATCACGGGCGCGAGGCCCAGCGAGAGCTCGTCGATCATGATGAGCTTGGGTCGCGTGAGGAAGGCGCGCGCGAGCAACAGTTGCTGCTGCTGACCGCCGCTGAGCGTTCCCGCGTGCTGCTGCATCCGCTCGGCGAGCCACGGGAACAGCGCGATGACGGCATCGAGGTCGTCGCGTGCGCGGACGCGATCCTTACGATGGAGGTAGCCACCGAGGCGGAGGTTCTCTTCGATCGTGAGCCCGGCGAAGGTTCCGCGGCCGCCGGGCACCTGCACGATGCCGCGCCGCACGATGTCGTCCGAGGTTGCGTTGGTGATGTCATCGCCGTGCCACGCGACGCGCCCGCGCGGGACGGGCAGGACGCCCGAGATCGCCTTGAGCAAGGTCGACTTGCCGGCGCCGTTCACGCCCAGCAGCGCGACGATCTCGCCTTCGCGCACCTCGAAGTCGACGCCGTAGAGCGTCTGGACCTTTCCATAGAAAACGTCCACCGACTCTGCAACGAGGATGGGGGCTCCGATGACTCGCTCAGCCACGGCGCGCCCCCGTCTTGCGGCGCGCCGGGGCCACCTGGGGTCCGGCGGCGGCGCTGGCTTCCGCGGCGGCGTTGGCCGCCTCGAGCTGCTCGGCGGACTTCTCGCCGAGGTAGGCCTCGATGACCCTGGGGTCGCGCTGGACCTGCTGCGGTGTCCCTTGGCTGATCACTTTGCCGAGGTCCAGGCAGTAGATGACGTCGGACAGACTCATGATCAACGGCATGTCGTGCTCGATCAGCAGGATAGTGGCACCGAGCTGGTCGCGGACCCGCCGCAGCAACGGACCGAGCGCCTCGGTCTCGGCCTGCGCGATCCCGCTCGCCGGTTCGTCCAGCAGGATGAGCCGCGGCTGGAGCATCAGCAGACACGCCAGCTCGGTCATGCGCAGGGTCCCGTAGGACAGCGCGCCTGCCGGCTTGTGGCTGTAGGGGTGGAGGTTGACGACCTCCATCACCTCGTCGGCCCGGGCGCGCGCGGCGCGCTCGGCGGCTCGTCCCCACGGCAACCGCAGCGCGCCGGCCAGCAGACCGCCGCGCATCCGCGTGTGGTAGGCGATCAGCAGGTTGTCGTAGACCGCGAGCGAGGGGAACATCCGCACGTTCTGGAAGGTCCGGCCGATGCCGCGGACGACGCGCTCGTAGGGCAGCAGCGGCAGGATGTCCTCGCCCTCCAACAAGACCCGGCCCCTCGTCGGCTCGATCAGCCCGCTGATCGCGTTGAACAACGTCGACTTGCCCGCGCCGTTCGGGCCGATCAGCCCGACGATCTGGCCCTGCTCGGCGACGAGGTCGACGTCCTCGTTCGCGATGAGGCCACCGAAGGTGATCGTCATCCCGGAGACCTCGAAGAAGGCCATCTACGCGCTCCCCCGTTCGCGGCGCGCTCGCCACGTGTCGCCAAGGATGCCGGCGAGGCCTTGCGGCCGGTACAGCATCGTCAACAGCACAAGCACGCCGAAGAGCGCGAACGCGATGATGACGCCCTCGCGGCTGCCGGCGAGCAGACGCTTCACGACCACGACCCACACCGCAGCACCGATGAAGGGCCCGGGGATCGAGCGGACGCCGCCGAGGATCGTGAAGAACACGATTGTCAGCGAGAACTCCAGGCCGAACTGCGGTCGCTGTCCCCCGGCCGACACGCTGGTCTGCCAGTGCGCGAACAGCGCGCCGGCGAGACCGGCGATGAGGCCGTGTAACGCGAAGGCCATGAGCTTGTACTTCGCGATGTTGACACCCAGTGCCTGCGCACCGGCCTCGTTGTCCCGCACCGCGTACAGCGCGCGCGCCGAGCGCGACTGGGCGACGTTGCGCATCAGCGCGACGACGCCGAGAGTGATGACGGCGATCAACACGTAGTAGCTCTTGTCGCTGGAGAAGTCGATCGAGCCGAGATGTGGTCGCGGGGCGTCCGCCGACCCGCCTTCGCCCGTGAACCAGGTCTGCTTGAACAGGAACTGCTCGACGACGTCGGCGAACACCAGGGTCATGATCGCGAGGTACAGACCCTTGAGGCGCAACGCGACGATCCCGATCACCAGCGCGACGGGCACCGTGACGGCCATCGCGAGCGGGACGGAGCCCCAGAACGGCGTCGCGAGGCGACTGACGAGCGCGGCGCTGGTGAACGCGCCGACGCCGACGAACGTCGCCGGCATCAGCGAGAGCTGGCCGACGTAGCCGGTGAGCACGACGATCGAGAGTCCCATCAACCCGTAGATCAGCGCGAGCGCGAGCGTGGCATTCCACACACCGTCGAGCAG
>JBKJXT010000085.1:0-3580 GCA_046716205.1 Actinomycetota bacterium | reverse complement strand
CGAGCGTCGCGAACGAGGTCCCCGCGTAGTGCGCTTCGTACCCCAGCACGCGAGCGAGTTCGGGCGAGTGTCCGATCGACTCATGGATCGTGAGCCAGAGGTTCGAAGGGTGGATCACCAGGTCGGTCGGCCCGGCATCCACCGACGGAGCCCGCATCTTCTCCTCGAGCAGATCGGGCAGCGCGTCGACCTCTGCGTCGTATTCGTACTGCTTGACGAAGTACTCCCACCCGCGCCCCACCGGCTGGCCGTTGGTACGCATGTCCTCGAAGGCACCCGTCTCACGATCGACCTTGGTCGCGGTGAAGTTGCCCTGCATCCGCACGCGCTGCTGGATCTGGCGCGCGCCGCTCAGTGACGCGAAGTACTTGTTCTCGAGCACGCTGGACAAGCCGGCGGTCGCGACGTCCACCTTGCCGGAATCCAGCAGTCGCCCCGTGCCGCCTAGCAAGAAGGCAACCTTGTCGTCTTCGGGAACCTCGAACGGATCGATCTCGTAGGCGGAGATGTGCGTGCCCGAATGCGAGGGCTCATCGGCGAGCTCTACCGGTTCGGAGTTGAGCGCAGCCAGCGCGCGCGCAACCGCGACCGCGCGTTCGGCCGTCGCCGCCGCCGCGTCGGTGCTCGTGTCGAAAGTGGCGGCGAACCCCCAACCACCGTCGCAGATCACGCGCACGCCGTATCCAACCGACTCGGTGGTCGCGGCCGCTTCTAGGCCACGGTCTCGCGCGCGCAAGATCTGACCTTTGTGTCGCTCGAGGCGGAAGTCGGCGTACGAGGCGCCGAGGGCCTTCGCACGGTCGAGCGCAGCATCCGCGAGCGCATCCGTCGGCAAGGCCAGGAATGATCGATCGATGTCGGGCATGGCGCGCATGCTAGCGCGCTGTGCGCGGCAAGGGCATGTCCAGGCGAGCGCCTATCGGGTCGCGGGAGTGGCGGTCGGCTGGCCGCCTTCGCCGATGCTCTGCTCCCGCCACGGCCGCCCGGAACGCCTGCGTTCGGCTGCGGGACTCGCAAGGAAAACACGGAAGGATGCCCCGCCCCCCTCGCGCTCACCGATCGTCACGCTACCCCCGTGCAACGTCGCGAATCGAGAGACCAGCGAGAGCCCGATCCCGAATCCGGGCTGATGGCCGATGTGGCCGGGACCTCGCTGGAACGGCTCCAGCATCGCGTCGCGCAGCGGCGCCGGGATGCCGGGCCCGGCGTCCTCGACCGTGATCGTGACTCCCTCTTGCACGCGCGCCACCGAGACCCAGATCGGCGTGCCCTGCGGTGTGTACTTCGCTGCGTTGGCGAGGAGGTTCTCGACGATCCGCTCCACCTTTGGACCGTCGACGTCGGCGATCACTTCCCCGGTGTCCAGGTGCACCTGCCTGCCAGCGTCGCTCCGCCACTCATCGACGACGTGGCGCGCCAACGATCCCACGTCGGTCGGCTTCCGGCGGGGTTCGAGGATGCCGCGCGATAGCCGATCCAGATCCAAGAGATCAGTCAGCAGGCCTTCCAGCTTGTTCGCGTTGGCGATCAGCCGGTCGAGCACGACGGCGCGGTCCTCCTCGGCCAACCGCTGTTGCTGCAAGGTCGCCGCGAACCCGACGACGCCGGCGAGGGGTGTGCGCAGCTCGTGCGAGACCGCGTTCATGAATGCGTTCTTCATATCGTCGAGCGATCGGAGGTGCTCGGCGGCCTCGTGCTCCCGCTCGAAGGCTGCGCGCGTTGCATCCTCGGCGCGCTTCCGCTCGCTGATGTCGACCCCGAACCCCATCACGCCGGCGATCCCACCATCCGGCCCGTTGATCGGCTCGACGCGACATTGCATGATGACGTCGCCGGCCCTCACATCTTCTGTGATCGTTTCGCCTTCGAGCGCGCGCTGATGCATCGCGATCGTCAGGTCAGAACTGTGTGTTCCGAGGATGCCGATCTCTCGGTGGATCTCCTCGAGAGCTCTGCCGACATAGCCGTGTTCGGTCGCTACGAACAACTCGATGCCCGCGCCGTGCGCGGAGGTCATCCGGAGCTGTTGATCGGTCGTCCAGACCACCGCAGGGAGGGTCAGCAACAGCCTGGTGCGGTCCCGGGCCACTTGCTCCTCTATCCACCGCCCGCGCAGCCATGCGGGCGGCACGAGCGCGCCATACAGGAGGGGAACGAGAAGGAGCCCGCCTGCGGCAAGCACGACGCTGTAGGACGTTCCCTCCCCGCCACGGTTCGCCAGCGCGAGCAGGATGAGGACGAACATCCCGAGGTAGCCCGCCGAAAGGAGCCGCAGTCGTGCACGCTCAACGGCAGGCCGCGACCGCGCAACCCGCGCGAATCGAAGAGCCGGCTCGATGATCGCCCCGAGCCAGAACGCGAACACCATCAGCGCGATCACCAACTCGACACCGTGAAGAGCTACCGAGCGGTCGCCCGGCCAGCGGACGAACAAGGACAGGAACGTGAGGACCCCGGCCGCTCTATAGACACCGATCCGCCATCTGCGGCCGAGTGGAACGACGGTGTCGCGGAAGGCAAGAAGCGCCACCGACGACCCGAGAAGCCCTGCGATGGAGAGATCCGATACCGCACGCCCCATCCAGCCGTCGGGGTGGCCGATCCGTCCCAGGAGCGAGACCATCCCCAGCAGCCCAACGGCTGTCGCGATCAAGAGCTGGCCGCGCTCGCGACTCCTGCGCCACTCCGTCAGGGCGAGCAAACCCAGGCTCAGGAAGGCGAGCCCCGAGGCGAGCCGGAGGAGAACGAGGGTGTCTGCCATGGTGGTCTGCGTCGTGGCCCAGACCGTAGCGAGGGGATCCAGTCCGGGAAATAGTCCTCTGGCGTCACGTCCTGCCGCAGAAATGCCAAGGAACACAGACAAGTCAGGCGCTGACCGGCGTGGAAGAGGGCAGGTGCTCGAGCAGCGCGGGATCACGCCGGTTCGGCCGGCGGGTCTGCGTCAGGAGCGGGCGGTCGCAGGGCTCCGCGCACCGCGACGACGACGCCGATCAAACAGATCACCGCGATCGTTCGCATGCCGGCTTGTGCGGAGAACGGGATCGCAGTGCCCAGCGCCGCTCCGCCCACCCAGCACAACTGGAAGATCGTCTCGTAGCGAGCGAAGGTTCGCCCGCGAACCTCCTCCGGTGCATCGCGCTGCACGAGCGAGTCGAACGAGAGGCGCGCCGTTGCGACACTCACGCCCGAGACCAGAGAAAGGACCGCGACGCTCACGAGTCCGAACGACGACGAGAGGGCGAAGGCGAAGGCACCCATGACACCGACAGAGGCCAGGAGCTGGACGGATTCGCGCGCCGCGCGGCGAGCGACCGGCGCGACGAACGATCCGATCAGCGTGCCGACTCCGGCGCATCCCAATGCCACCGCGAACGCGCCGCCGCCATGACCAGCGCGGCGCAACGCGAAAGCGAAGAAGAACGTGAGGAACCCCAGCGCCACGCGCGACGTCGCGGCGAGCGCGCCCCCGGCGAGCAGGCGTGGCGCCAGCAAGCGATGCGCGCCGGGAACGACGGCCACGCGTGCCGGCCCCTCCGCTTCCGGTTTGGGCAGCCGGAGGGCCAGCAACGCGCCCGCGGCG
>JBKJXT010000084.1:0-3099 GCA_046716205.1 Actinomycetota bacterium | reverse complement strand
TCCTCGGCCCTCACCCAGGTTCACACGCTGGTGCACCTGATCGGCGGCGAGAAGCCCCCGCGTGGCATAACGGTGGACTTCCTGAACAGGGAATCGACCGAATGCGCCGTCATCGCGGCTCGCTCGGCGGACGTGCGTCGGATCTTGTTCCTCTCCGTGCCGGGCGCGCACCCAACCTCGCGTGACCGGTTCCTCGCCGCCAAGGGCCAGGCGGAGGCGCTGATCACCGACAGCGGGTGCGAGTACGGGATCTTCCGATGCGCACTGATACTCGAGAGCGGCCGCCGCGGCGCGCGGGTCCCGCTGGAACGGGTCCTCGAGGCGCTCGTGAAGGCAGACGAGCGCGACGAGTTCACCTCAGGCGTCTGGGACCTCGACGCCTGAGGGCGCGTCGGCGACCCCGGCGGGCCCCTCGAGGGAGACCCGCAGGCGCTGGGCGTAGCGCAACGTCTGACGCGACGCGCGCTTGGTGACGATCTCGTCCAGGGACCGGCGTGCAGCGTCGTTGTCGCCCCGTCCCGCCGCGATGGCGGCGCGCACCAACAGCGCCTCACCTGGATCGAGGCGCGGGTTGCCCTTCGCCATCGCGAGGGCTGCGTCGATCAGTTCTTCCGCTTCGGCAAGGCGCTCCTGTTCAGCGACGACGCCCGCGAGCTCGACGACGAGCTGGTAATCGAGCACGACCGCGATCGCGCGACGGAAACACTCCTCTGCACCCGTTGGGTCGCCCAACAGACGCAGGGCGCGCCCCATCTCGGCGTTGGCGGCAACGTGGTCTTCGTCCGCGGTCAGCACGTCGGCAAGGACGTCGATCGCCGAGGGCACGTCGCCCGCACGCCGCAACGCGGCGGCGCGCTCCACGGGACCCTTGCTTCGACCGAACAGTGGCATCGCGCGGCAGCGTACCGGCGCGCGACGCGCTCCGCGATACGCGCGCCCGTATGCGCCCCGCGATACGGTGCGCCACGATGCGACGGGGAGCGGTTATCGCGATGGTATGCGGGCTTGTCGCTTGCACCGACGGCACGCCCGCACCGGTCGCGAGCACCCCCGGCGGTCCGGTGGTGTTCCGGGTCCTCAGCGAGGGACGCAGCGCGCAGCCCTGCGTTGAGGGGCCCGACAGTGCGCTCGCCATCGACGAGGACGCCTGGATCGGCGTGTTCGACCGGCACACCGCGTGTCTGTCATCACCCGACTTCACGCTGCCGAGGGTGCGGTTCGGTACCGAGGTCGGTCTCGCGATCTGGTGGGGCCAGGCCACCTGCGACGCCCTCGACGTCGAGACGACCGCTGCGCAACGGGTCGGCCATGAGCTGCTGGTGAAGGCGAGGACGTCGGCGTCCGGGCGCTGTCCCCGCGCGACCGGCGCGCTGGAGTCGTTCATCGCCCTGCAGCGCTCCGCGCTGTTCGACGGGACCCAGACGCTCGCTCTCGAGCTCGACGGCCAGCCGGTCGCGCCCTAGATCGCGGTCAGCGGCGGCGCGCGCGCATCTGGTCCACGAGCACGCGCACGGCCTGCTCGTTGATGTTGTCCGGCGCGCCCGCCGCGACGAGGCCGAGCACCACGTTGCCTTCCCGCCATGCGAACAAGTAGCCGGGTGGCAGCCCGACCTGCAGCGTTCCCTTGATCCCGATGGCCTCGTCCCCGATGTCGTCGGCCGGTCGGTCGCGGAGGTCCTTGCCGTCGCGCCGCACCGCCTCCTCGACGATCTGCAGACCCTTGGACGCGCCCTCTGGGGTCTCGAAGAGCAGGACGAAGGAGTCGGCGAGGCTGCCTTCGGTCGAAATCGTGCCATCCTTGCCGGGCCCGTAGAAGCGAGGGGACAGGAAGAAGGTGAAGTAGGAGGTGACGTAGCCGGCGTTCTGCAGCGCGACCTTCTTGATCTGATCGTCCTTCGCGTACTCCTCCAGCGACTTGTAGCCCGAGGAAGCGTGGACGAACTGCGTACCCTCAGGCGCCTGCGACTGCTGCAGGACGAGCCGCGGAAGGTCCTCCCGCGTGTAGGTCGTTGCGCCGCACCCGGTGAGGGCCACGGCGAGGACGAGTACGACGGACGCACGGTGCATCTTCACACGGGTTCCTCCACGCAATCCTGTGGGACCTTGTCGGGGCGCAGACCTTTGAACGAGGCGGCGCGCATCCGTCCTTGGGTCGTGAACTCGAGGTACTCGACCTCGCACACGAGCTCGGGACGGACCCACGTCACCGTGCGCAGGTCCACGTCGTCGGGCGGCGGCGGGATCGGCGGAGCGTCGACCTCCAGCGGCGCGAGCATCTTCGTAAGCATCGTGAGGGTCTTGTTCGTGAAGCCGGTGCCGACGTGGCCGGCGTAGCTGAGCACCCCGTCGCGATGCACGGCCACCAGCAGCGAACCAAGGGAGGTTCCGCGCGCGCCCTGACCCGAGGACCAGCCGACGATGACGCAGTCGAGTTGGCGCACCGCTTTGATCTTGAGCCAGTCGCGCGTGCGCTGGCCCGGCCGGTACACAGACCCAAGCTTCTTCGCGATCACTCCTTCGAGCCCGCGCGACTTCGCGATATCGAAGAACGCCTTCCCTTGTTCCGGGATCTGGGGTGAGATCTGCACGCGCGCGCCCGGGACGAGGTGGCGCTCCAGCAGACCGCGGCGCTCTTCCAGCGGACGATCCATCAGCGACTCCCCGTCGAGCCACAGCAGGTCGAACGCGATGAAGTCGATCGGGTGCTGCTTCACCGCGCGCTCGGTCGCCTTCTGAAGGGTGAACCGCTGCTGGATGCGCTCGAACGAGGGACGTCCGGTGTCGTCGAGCGCGACGATCTCGCCGTCGAGCAATCCGTTCAGGCCGGCGAGTTGCTCGGGGATCCCGCTCAGCTCCGGGTACAGGTCGTTGACGTCGCGCCCGCGCCGCGACCGAAGCTTCAGGTTCTCACCGTCCACGAACGCGAGCGTGCGCACGCCATCCCACTTCGGTTCGAACACCCACTTCGCATCGTCGAAGGCTTTGTTGTCGCCGCCGGTCGCGAGCATCGGCTCGATCTCAGGCGGCGCGACCGGGCGCTGCAGTGGGATGTCGCGCGCGCTACGGAAGATGAGCCAGTTCTTCGGGTCGTCCCCCTGC
>JBKJXT010000083.1:0-14345 GCA_046716205.1 Actinomycetota bacterium | reverse complement strand
CCCCCCCGCGACGCGTTGGCACCGGATCGGGTCCGCCTTCCGCGCTGCCCGGGATCCCCGGCGGCTGCTGGCGCTCCCGCTTGCGCTGGCGCGCGCGATCCGAGTCGAGCATGTCGAAGCGGATGCGTCCCCTCGCCGGATCGAGCTCCCCCCAGTCGCGGGCCCGGAGCCGCTGCGCCGGCCGGAAGAGCTTCGGGTGGCGGCGATCCTCGACGACTTCTCTCGCGCGGCGTTCGCGCCGGACTGCGACCTCGTCGCGTTCTCGCCGGATGGCTGGCGGCGCACGTTCGAGGATCGAGCCCCGCATCTGCTTTTGGTCGAGTCCGCGTGGCTCGGCAACGAGGGATCGTGGCGCTACCAGATCGGCGACTATTCGGCGTCGAAGGAACAACGCTCCTTGCGCGCAGTGATCGATTGGTGTCGGTCCAAGGGCGTCCCCGCGGTGTTCTGGAACAAGGAAGACCCCGTCCACTTCGACCGTTACGCAGGCACGGCGGTCCTGTTCGATCATGTCTTCACCACCGATGAACGCATGGTCGAGCGGTACCTGGCGCTCGAGGGATTCCAGGGCACGGCAGCGGCGCTACCGTTCGCCGCTCAGCCGGCGATCCACAATCCGGTCGCGCTCGGCGGCGGTCGCGAATCGCGTCCGTGTTTCGCGGGGACCTACTATCGGACGCGTGACCCCGAGCGGCTCGCCCAGCTCGAGGCCTTGCTCGATGCTGCGCGCGCCCACGGCTTGGTGATCTACGACCGGACCTTCGGCCAGGAGTCGGAGAAGTTCGGCTACCCGGCGCGCTTCGAGGAGCACATCCAGGGCTACCTCACCTACGAGGAGACCGTGCGCGCGTACAAGCGGTATCGCGTCTTCTTGAACGGGTCCTCGGTCGCGGATTCCCCGACGATGGTCTCGCGCCGGGTGTTCGAGATCCTCGCCTCGGGAACCGCCCTGGTCACCGCGCCGAACGACGCCGTCGCGCGTTTCTTCGGCCAACTCGTCCCACAGGTAGAGACCGAGATGGATGCGAAGGCAGTACTCGAACGGCTCATGCACGACGACGATCATTGGAGAGCGGTAACGCGCGCGGGACTCCACGCCGTCCTTCGCGAACACACCTATCGTCACCGCCTCGCCACCGTCGCCGCCGCCGCGGGCTTTCAGCTCGATGCCCGCCACGGCGAACGGATCTCGGCACTGTGCGTGTTGCAGGATCGGGAGGATCTTCCGAGGCTTGCCGAGGCGATCGCGCACCTGGGGATCAGTCCCGACGAGGTGGTCGTCGGCGCCGCGGACGTCATCGACGTACCGGAAGCGTGGCGCGCGCGCGTGGTGGCGCAGGACGTGCGCGCGCCCAGGGCCGAGCGCATCCGGCTGCTCGCCGCCGCCGCCGCGGAGCCCTGGACCGTCTTGGTCGGCCTTGATGACCGCGACGTCAGCGACTCGGCGATCTGCACCGCGTTCGCACGCGCGGAGGTTATCGGCCCCGCGCGCTCCCGTGCGGCAGAGCACTCCTACGACGCGGCGGTGGACCTGGACCGCATCCTGATCCGTCGAGAGGTCGTGGCTGCTCGGGGATGGCCGGCGTCGGATGACGAACTGGCCGTTTGGACGCGCGATGGGGTTCGCGTCTACGCGGGAGCCTGAGCGCATGGTCGAGGCCGAGACCGACCACGCTCCCTCATCCTCGCCGGCAACGCTGCGCGGCGTGATCCTCACGCTCGCGACCGGCGCGCTGGTCCTCGGCGCGTTCGACTTCTTCAGCGCCGGCAGTGAAGTGGCGCGCCGAGGCTTGAGCTCGCAACGGCCGCCGATCTACGGCCGCTTCGAGCCCGGGTTCTCCGCGACGGGTGTCCTGGCAGTGATCCTCGCGATCGCAGCGGCGCTGGCCGCGAGCGCCGCGGTTCGGCGCGAGCCGAAGGTGCGGGTTCTGCTACCGATCGCGATCGTGTTCATGTTCGCGTTCGCGGCAGCCGTCGCCACCGTCGACGGCGCCCCGGATGCGTTCACCGACCCGCTGCAACGCGTCCACCCCCCCGACTACCAGGCCGACGTCCATCTCGTGCAGGAGCGAAGCGTCCGCGCCTTCACCCGCCAACATCCAGAACTGATGCCGCAGATGCGATCGGTCCACTCGCGAACGCATCCCCCCGGCCCCTTGGTCTTCTTGGCCGGACTGGAGCGCGTGTTCCCGAACGCTCTCATCCCGCGGGCGCTCGTCCTCACATTCCTCGGAGCGCTGGTGTTGGTGCCAACCTGGTACCTCGCGCGCACGATGGTCGGTGAGCGAGCGGCTCTCTACGCAGTGGTGTTGCTCGCGGCTGCGCCCGCGCCGGTGATCTTCAGTGTCACGTCGATGGACTCGGTCTTCGCGACCCTGCTGGCCGCGACGGGGCTGGCGCTGTTCTGGGCGCTCGGTCATGCACGGGAGGCGCGTTGGGCGATGGCCGCCGGCGTGCTTGCGGGACTGATGACCTACATGACCTACGGTGTGGCGTTCGTCGCCGCCGGCGCGGCCGTGTATGCGTTCACTCGTTCGCCGGCGCGCCAGGCGATCCGCCTGCTGGCCCTTGCGGCGGTCGGGGGGCTCGCGGCGCTCGTCCTGATGCGCCTTGTGCTGGGCTTCGATCTGCTGGCGTCGTTCCGCGCGAGCTATCAGATCCTCGCGGACGAGTCCGATCGTTCGTACCTGTACTGGGTGGTTGGCAACCCCGCGGTGTGGCTGACCTTCGCCGGCTTGCCGATCGCCGCGCTCGGGATGCGCGAGGCGCTCGTGCGCCGGCCGCGCTTCCTGTTGTCGCTCTTCGTGCCACTCGTCCTCATCGATCTCAACCATAAGTTCGCCGGGGAGACCGAGCGCATCGGTCAATTCGCGTACCCATTCCTGGCCGCGGCGGCTGGCGGCTGGCTGGCGCGCACCAACCTGGCCCGATCGCATCCCTGGCTCGTCCCGGCCCTCGTGATGTTCACCGCGTTCCAGACGATCGCGCTGGAGGCGCTGTTCTACACCTATTGGTAAGCGCTCTCGCGTCCCGGTTCCACCGGTGCGATGAAGCGGCCGCCCACGGCCGATAGAATCGGCTTCCGTGTCAGATCCCACCACGGGCGTCATCGAGCCCGATCCCACTCCCTCCACGTCCGACTCGACGACGAGCGGGAAGAGCCTCGCCGCCGAGCGCGACGCGACGCAGTCGACGGCCGAGGCGAAGGACTCTGCCTACCGCCCCGAGCTCGACGGCGTGCGGGCGATCGCGGTCGCGCTGGTCATCCTGTTCCACCTCGGACTCGGGTGGATGCCCGGCGGCTTCATCGGGGTGGACGTGTTCTTCGTCCTGTCGGGCTACCTGATCACCACCTTGCTCGTGAACGACCTGTCCAGGCATGGTCGCGTGCGTTTCGGTCGCTTCTACGCCAGGCGCGCACGACGACTGCTGCCGGCTGCCGCATTCACGCTCGGTGTCGTCATCACTGCGGCGCGGTTCTTGCTCCCACTGGGCGACCGCTGGTCGCTGTGGCAAGACGCGAAGGCCGCGGCCCTGTACTTCGCGAACTGGCATCTCATCTGGGATAGCCGTGAGTACTTCGCCGAGGGAAGCATCCCCGGCCCGATCGAGCACTGGTGGTCGCTGGCGGTCGAAGAGCAGTTCTACTTCTTGTGGCCGCTGCTGCTCATGTTCGTCTGGTGGGGGCTCGCTCGGAGTTCGCAACGCGCCAGACGAGCGCTCCCGGTCGCGATCTGCGTGCTGCTGGTGGCCTCGCTGGTCTCCTCGCTCGCATTCACGACACCCAACGGCTACTTCCGCTACTACGCCACGTTCACGCGCGCCTATCACCTGTTAGCGGGCGCGCTCGTCGCGGTGCTCGTCGCGCGCCGCGTCCCTGCGCAGGCATCGAAGACGCTGCGCGTGCTGGGCTCCACGCTCGCGGGCGCCAGTCTGGTCTGGCTGGTCTGGCTTGCGGCGACCATCGATGGCGCGGCAGGCTACCCGGGTACGGCAGGGCTCGCGGTGACGGCGGCATCGACGGGGCTCGTCGTGGCGCTCACGGCGTTCCCCGCCGGTGCGTTCCACCGGTTGCTCGGCGCGCGGCCGCTCGCGGCGATGGGACGACTCTCCTACAGCTTGTATCTGTGGCACTGGCCGGTGATCGTGTTCGTGCCGCTGCTGGCGGTGCGTACCGGCGTGCCGGGAGGTCGCAACCCGGTGGTGCTGACGGCGCTGACGTTCGCGTGCGCGGCGTTCTCCTACCTCGTCGTCGAGCGGCCGATCAGGTTCAACCTCTGGCCGGCGGCACCGGCGTTCGCGGTGGTCGTGGCCGGGCTTGCCACGTCGGTGGCGATCGCCGGCGTGGCCGGGCCGGTGTTGGTCCCCGGCGCGTCCGGTGAACAAGCGATCGTGACGGAAACAGTGGGGCCGGGCCGCACCGCGAAGATCAGCGTCTCGATCGGCGCGATCGTGGCGGCGTCGCGCGATATCGCGGCCAGCGCGCCTTGTCCGTACTGGGACCCGGAATGGCCCGCAGATCCAGCCCAGAGCGCGCCCTGTGTCCTGCGTCGGGGCGCGGGCCCGAAGATCGCGATCGCGGGCGACTCCCACGGCCAGATGTGGCTTCCGGCGATCCGTGCGCTCGCGGATCGGCACGACGCCACCCTCGTCGTCGCGACACGCACGGCGTGTGGGTGGACCTCGATCGCGCCGGCCGTGACCGACGAACGCGGTCATATCTCCGAGCGGACCTGGTGCACCGCGTGGCGCGACCGCCATTACCAGCGGATCGTCGACGAGTTCGACCCCGATCTCGTGTTCCTCGGGACGCGCTCGCACATCGTGCAGATCTTCGAGGGGGACCGGCGCGTCCCCCCATCGTCGGCTGCGGAGCATCGTCGGCTGTGGCGCGCCGGAGTCGAGCGAACCGTGGCACGGTTCGGCTCGGGTGGCGCGCGCGTCGTCGCGCTGGAGGCTCTACCGACCCCGCAACGGGATATCCCCGACTGCCTGAGCGAGCATCGAGATGACGCCGCGGCGTGCGATTTCAGCGCCTCGCGGGATGCTGCGGTTCGCATCTACAACCGGATCCTCCGCTCGGTTGCCACGGACGTAGAGCGCTTCGACACCGTGTCGCTGTTGGACACGGTCTGCCCGCGCGGAGTTTGCCCCTCGGTCATCGACGGACAGATCACCTACCGGGACGACGACCACCTCTCCGCGACGTTCGCTCGCAGCCTCATGGACGAGATCGAGGGGGAGCTCGCCGCCACGGGCATCCTGTTGTGAAGCGGTACCTCAGACCCTGCCCGAGGCTCACGTCCTCACACGCTGGAGCGCCGATCGTCCCACAGGCGCTCTCCGCGTCTTCGCTGGCGTACGCTCATCTCGATGTGTCCTATCTGTGAGAGCGCGCGCACGCAGCGAGTCGCAACATCGGGCGCGTTCACGTTCATCGCATGCGGCGCCTGCGGCGTGTACTTCGTGGAGCCGATGCCCCACGGCAACGCCGTCGAGGACGCCGAGGCCTACTACACCGGGACCTACTACGGCGGCGAGCGACGCGAAGGCGAGGAGGTCTTCGAAGCCTCCACCACCGGTGTAGCCGCCAAGCGGATGGCGCGCATCTCGCGCGAGGCCGGGCGGACAGGGCGGTTACTCGACGTCGGATGTGGCACCGGGTTCATGCTCGGCGCGGCGAAGGCTGCGGGGTGGGATGCCGTCGGCGTCGAGGTAAGCACGCGCGCGGCGGAGTTCGCCCGCACGACGCACGAGGTCGAGGTGTTCACCGGCACGCTCGTGGAGGCGGCCTTCGCGGACGCTTCCTTCGATGCGATCGTGATGTCGCACGTCCTCGAGCACGTGCCGGATCCCGTGGGCCTCTTGCGCGAGGCGCGCCGTGTGCTCGCCGACAACGGGATGTTGCTCCTCGCGCTGCCGAACTCGCGTGCGCTGCTTTACTCCGCCTACAACCTCTATCACCGGCTCCGCGGCCGGTACCGCGTCGACAAGTTCTCGTGCAGCCTGTGCCCGCCGACGCACCTGTATGCATTCGATCGGGAGAGCCTCACCGTCGCTGTGTCGAGGGCTGCCTTCGAGGTGTCGTCGATGACCATCACCGGTAAGGGTGATCCCGACCATTACCCGATGGTGACGTGGAAGGGAGCGGGCCGGCTACCGCACGCGGAGCGTGCGCTCGAATACCTCGGCAGGGTGACGGGGCGTGGGACCCTCATCGAATGCCTCGCGCGCCCGCGCGATCGACGCTAGCAGGTCGCTTCGGACTTGCAGGTCGCCGTCTCGGCGGCGTTCCGGACGTTGATCTTCACGAAGTCGTAGGTCCCGTCGCCGCGTGCATCGGTCGCCCAGAACAACACGATCCAGGGGCCGGCCTGATCGGGAGTGGGCGTCCACGTGAACCGCCCGGACGCGGGATCGATCGACGATCCACGGGGCATCGCCGATGCGACGGGCGGCTTGCTGGGTGCGATGTGGAGCAGGACGCCGTAGCGGATCACATCGCGATCGGCATCGGTTGCCCGCACGGCGAGCGTGTACACCTCGCCGGCATTGATATCCCGTACGCCGGGCATGGGTAGAACCTTCGGCGCGCGGTTGACGGTGTTGGTCTGACGGTCGCGCCAGAACACGTCGATCTGGTTGTTGCGGTCGGTGCCGGCGAGGTTGGTAGCAGCGGATGCGTACACGACCTGGCGACCTTCGTAGGAGATCGACGGACGCCAGCTCGACGCGTTGGCCTGCGCGCCGGCCGAGTCGATCGAGGCGCGGCTCGTGGTGCGCGCCGGCGCGTCCCGGACGAACACGTCGGGCAGGCCGTTGGTGTCGCCGGTCACGAAGTTCGTCGCCTCGCTGAGGAAGGCGACGACCGACCCGCCCGCGGAGATCGAGGGGCGGTACGAATCGCCGTCCGTGGGTACGACGCCGCCGCCGAACGTGGGCACGGATGCGAGGCCGAACGCGTTGACGACGCGGTCGTAGGTGACGATCTTCTTGTAGTCGGTGGGATCGCGCACGATGGCGTCGTCGCGATCGACCACGCGCCATTGCTCGAAGGCGACGATGCGCCCATCCGCGGAGAGTGCCGGGCGGTCGTTCATGATCTTCAGGTTCTGCGCCGGCACCGGCACGCGTGTGACGGCTTGGGTCTGGCGATCGAAGATATAGACGTCGAGGGCAGAGGCAACGTGATGAGCGCGGACGGCATCCATGTCGAGCGCGTGCGAGCGCACCGGTGCCGCCGGGACATCGGGCGCATCCGGCGCGACGTCGTTCGGCTGTGACGGGACCGTCGGAAGCTCTGCGACCGCGTCGTCGGTTGTGAGCTTCCACGGGATGTTCCGGGTCGCGGCTCGCACGTAGGACACGTAGTGGCCGTCGTAGGAGATCTGCGCGTGCTCGGTCCACTGTGCCGCGTTGACGTTGGGAACTTCCTGGCGCAACGGCGGCGCCAGCAATAGCGTCGTCTTGTTGGTCCTGGTGTCGCGCAGGAACGCGTCGGGCAGCCCGTTGGTGTCGTTGCCGAAGATGTTGCTGGCCGCGGACTGGAACGTGACCCACTCGCCGAACAGCGACACGAACGGCGAGTTGCTCGGCCCGTTCGCCTGGGTGCCGCTGGATGACACCGAGATCCGCTTCACGGAGCCGCTTACCAGGTCCCGCACGAAGACATCGGCCATCCCGTTGGTGTCCCCGCTGACGATGTTGGTCGCTTCGCTGACGAACGCGAGCTTCGTGCCGTACACGTTGAGCGACGGTGAATAGCTCGCGCCGTTGGGCTGCGTGCCTCTGGTGGTCAACGACACGCGCTTGGTCTTTCCGGTCACGAGATTGCGGAGGAAGACGTCGGCGGCGCGGTTGGTGTCGCCGCTGACGAGGTTCGACGCGTCCGACGAGAACGCGACCGACAGGCCGTCCAGAGACATCGCGGGACTCGTCGTATCGGGGACCGACGTGGCAGGGGTCGGCCCGTTGGCTTGCGCGCCGGCAGACGTCACCGACGCGATCCTGGTCACCCCGGGGAGCGCCTGTGAGGGCGCCAGGGATCCAGCCGAAGCGACAAGGGTCGCCAGCACCAGCGAGGCTCGGATCCTGCTCTTACGCACGTACTGCTCTCTCCAAGGTCAGGGAGGCGCGCATCCGGGCGCGCCCTTCGCTGGAATCAACGAGCAGCCTCGCGGTCTGTCGACAGGGGGTCTACTGCCTTGCTGGGGTTGGTCCGGATTCGTCCTAGCCGGTGCGTCCCGTCAGGGCGAGCATGCGGGTCTGCTCACTCGCATCCTCGGCGATCGAGGGCATCGGACCGACGGCGCCGGCGGCGCGGTAGGCGTCCATCGTCTTCTCGGCCCACGGCATGATCGCGGCAAGGATCTCGGGATCCATCGTGGTGTCCATACCCAGCGCGGTACGCATGTCCCAGCCGTGGATGAAGAGGTCGAAGCACACCTGCGTCGCGTACTCCTCTCCGGGGACATCGCCGAAGGACAGGTGCGTGGTCGTCTCCATCGCGCCGGGCGCTTGGACCGCTGCGATCGACACCTTGCGGGCTTCGTTCCACGCCGCGATCGGGTCGTCGCCGAGGATGTCACCCTCGTAGCGGTCACCGACCTGGCCTATCGTCTGCCCTTCGAACAGGGGCGGCATCCACACGCACTCGTAGACCAGATGCTTCAGCAACGCGCGCACATCCCACTCCGTGCACGGCGTCGGCAGCGGCCACTGGTCGGGGGAGATCTGGTGCACCGCCTCGCCGAACTGATCGGCGGCCTTCGTGTAAAGCTTCACCATGTCGGACATGTTGGTGCCTCCTAGTCGTCGACCCATACGCGGTCTTGGTTCACCGGATCATCGATCGGCGAGGAGATGAATAGCACCTCGCACGCGTCGCCGAACTCCGCCCAGTGCGGCGTGTTCGAGGGGATGATCCACACGTCGCCGGGCTTGACCGGGCGCGCGACGTCACCGACGTGCACCGTGCCCGAGCCCGACAACACGTAGCCGACCTCGTCGTGGGTGACGTGAACGTGCTTGCGGAACGGACCGGGGTGGCCCTGGAACACGAAGACGCTCGAGGACTTGCCGTGACCGATGTAGGTGCGCCTGAACGCATCGTCGGCAGTGAGCTTGTCCGCCTCGACCGCGGCGCGCACGTCGACCACGTCGACCTTGGTCATCGGCAGCGACTGCTGGCACGTCGGACAGTTGTGCGTCTCCATCTACTCCCCCTTCTGCCGTGCGCGGACGGCTTCGAACAGCCAGTGATACACCTCGGTGTGGCGCTTCGCCTCCCACACGTCCTCGCCCCAGATGTACGCGCCGTGGTCGCGCACCAACACGCAGAAGCTCGAGGCGTAGCGCTCGTCGGCCAGCGCTTTCTCGATCTGGTCGGTCAGCTCGAACTCCCGCGCAGTGTTGTCGATCACCGGCACGAGGTGCGCGTCTCGGTTGGACAGGCCACGGATGCCCTTCAGCATCTCGAAGCCTTCGATCGTGAGCGCGCTGCCGTGCGCACGGTCGGCGGCGATCACCGACGAGAGCGCGTGGGAGTGCACGACGCTGCGCGCGCCGCGCATGCGAACCGCGGTGCAGAAGATCGAGTTGCATTCGCTGGGCCGCAGGCCGGTCGTGACAGGGTCGCGGACGATCGAGCCGTCGCCGGGCGACACGACGAAGAAGTCGTCGGGTTGGACGCGCTCCTTGTGGACGCCGGTCGGGGCAAGGAGGAGGTTGCCGTCTGTGGTCGGGCCGCAGATGCCGCCGCCGGTTCCGGAGACCCAGCCCTTGTCGTAGAAGAGCCGGAGCAGCTCGCAGAGCAACTCCTTGGTCTGGGGATCGGTCATGTCAGAGACGGGCATCGCGCGCGGTGTTCTAGCACATCGGCTTTGCCCGGCCGGGCGGTGCGCCTATCCCTCGCTCACCCGCTTGCACGATCCGCGCCGCCGAGCGAGGTGAGGTTGGTCTCGTCGTAGCATCCTCGATCGTCGGCCACGCGTCCGGGGCCATCTCGCCGAAGTCCTCGCGAAGCATCCTCGCCATCGCTTCGGCATGCTCGTCGGTCGCCTCGGCGATCCTCATAGCGGTGCGATCAGGATCCCGCGATCCTCCAATGCCCGGCGTACGGCGCCCGCGATCTCCAGCGCGCCGGGCGTGTCGGCATGCACGCAGATCGTGTCGGCGGACACGGTGAACGACGTCCCGTCCACCGTCTCGATGGGCGCGCCCTCTGCGATCGCGAGCGCCTGGCGCGCGGCCTCGCCCGGATCCTCGATCAACGCGTCGTCGCGGGAGCGCGGCGCGAGCGTCCCGTCTCGCATGTAGCGGCGGTCGGCGAACGCTTCTTCTGCGACGGCGAGTCGCAGCTCCCGGCCCGCCGCGGGCAGCGAGGAGCCCGCAAGGCCGATCAGTCGCAGCATGGGGTGCGCCTCGCGGACGGCCTCTGCGATCGTCAGCGCGAGGACCGGGTCCGTCGCGGCCTGGTTGTACAGGGCACCGTGCGGCTTGACGTGTTTGACGGCCGCGAGGTGGCGCCGCGCGACCTTCGATAGCGTTTCGATCTGTTCCATCACCAGCGCGCGGATGTCGATCAACGGCATCATCATGTTGTCGCGCCCCATCGATGCCCGATCCGCGTACCCGGGGTGCGCGCCGATCGTGATGCCGTGCGCCTTGGCGCGGTCGCACGCACGCATCATCGTGTCGACGTCGCCCGCGTGCCCGCCGCAGGCGACGTTCACGCTCGACACGACCTCGAAGAGAGGTTCGTCGTCGTAGCCCTCGCCCACGTCGGCGTTGAGGTCGATCCTCATCGGATGTCTTCTATCCCTGTTCGCAGCGCGCGCTCGCGAACGTACCAGGCTTCATGGGCCTGTTCGACCGACACGCGCTCGAACTCGACCTCGTCGCCGGGCAGCAACGATGCGAGTCCGCCGACATCGGCGGCGATCACGATCGCAACCGCACGGTAGCCGCCGGTCGCCGGACCGTCGGGGCCGAGGACTATCGGCGCGCCGTCCGGCGGTACCTCGACGGTGCCCGCGACCATCCCGGTCGGGTCGATCTCGCCGCCCTCGAGGTGCGCGCCGGAGAGACGGATGCCGGCTCGGCTCGCAGCGGGGGTCACGAGCCACGTCGAGTCGAACAAGGTGGTTTCGTCGAGCGCGACGGCCCGCAGTGCATCGTGGCCCAACAGCGCGCCTGGTTTGATGCAGCGGTGCTCGCGCTCGCACGGCGGGCCGAGCGGGAGCCAGTCGCCGGCGGATAGTCGCGCGCCCAGCGATGACCTGCTCCCCAGTACCGGCGGCGTCGCGATGCCGCCGTCGATCGCGAGGATCGCACGCGCGCCACCGCCGAGCTTGCCCACCTCCAGCGTGTCCCCCGCACAAACGTCGAAGGAACGATCGTGCGGCAGCGAGGTCGTCGCGCCGATGATCGCGATCCGTGCGTCTCGTGCGAAGGTCAGCGTGGGGCCGACGAGGGTCATCTCCAGCGCCGCAGCGCCGACATCGTTTCCCACGAGCAGGTTGGCGGCGCGCAAGGCCCAGCCGTCCATCGCGCCGCCGCGCGGAACGCCGTGCGACGCGACGTGAGAGCGCCCGAGATCCTGCACGGTGGTGAGCGCGCCCGGCGCGACGACACTGATCATGCTGGCTCGAACCGCACACGATCGCCTGGGCGGAGCAGCGCGCCGCGCTCCGCGTCGAACAACGAGGCCGCGGCGTGTCCGATGAGCCGCCATCCGCCCGGCGTGGCGCTCGGATAGATGCCCGTCCACTGCCCACCGATGCCGACGCTTCCGGCCGGCACGCGCGTGCGCGGCGAGTCGCGCCGTGGCGTCTGCAGCAGGGGCGGGAGGCCGGCGAGGTAGGCGAAGCCGGGGGAGAAGCCGACGAACGCGACGGTGTAGATCGCGCCGGCGTGCAGCTCGATCAACTCCGCCGGCGATAACTCATGCAACGCCGCGACGACGGCGAGGTCCTCTCCGTCGTAGGTGGCTGCGATGACGTGGTCGGCGCCGGCCTCGACCGATGGGGGTTGGTCGGCCTCCACCAGTGTTCGCAGACCCTCGCTCGGGCTCATCCCCGGGCGCAGCACGATCGTCACGCTGCGCGCCGCCGGGATCACATCGGTGACTTCGAACGGCGGATCGACGGACAGCGCGCGCCACGCCGCGATCGCGCGCGCGTTCGCCTCTTCGTCGCTGCCCTCGAAGGTCCGAGTGATCGCGGAGTCGCCGAACCACGTCCATGTCGCCATCATCGGTTGAGCCTATTCCGGTACCATCGCTTGGGTCATGACGGTGACCATCCGAGAGGCGCGCAGCGAGGAGATCGAGGTTGTCGCCGTCTTGCTCGTCGCCGCGTATGCCCAATACATGCCGGAAGCCAGCGGGATCACCGACCCCGAACTCGTCGTCGCGTTCGAGGGGTACCGCGAAGAGATCGCCGACGTGAAGGGCCGCTGGGACTCGACGGTGCAGCTCGTGGCGGAACAGGACGACGAGATGCTCGGTGCGGTGAGCTACTTCGCGCCTCACGGAGGCGGCGACAACCACGATCTGCCTGCCGATTGGGCCGGGATCCGGCTCCTAGGCGTGCTGCCGGCCGGGCGGGGCAAAGGTGTGGGTCGCGCCTTGACCGACGAATGCATCAGGCGCGCGCGCATCGACGGGGCCAAGGTGATCGGCCTGCATACCACCGCACTGATGGACGTCGCACGCGCGATGTACCAGCGGATGGGGTTCGTCCGCGCCCCTGAGTACGACTTCTTCCCGGTGGCCGATTTCACGGTCGAGGCATACCGCTTGGACCTCTGAGGGCCTCGTCGGCGGCAGGAATAGCCCGACGGGATGGCGAAGGTTGGAACATGACTATCACCCCACCTAGATCTCGCACGCGCGCCGGACTGCTCGTCGTGACCGCCGTTGCATTCATCGTCTCGTCTCTCGCCGGACCTCCGGCGTTCACCGTCGCTACCGCCCGGCTCACCAACCCGGAAGACCGGTACGCCATGGCCGGAGGGTGTTACGCGGTGCGCTCGGTTTCGACCGGCACGTTCGTTGCACGGGCTGCGGACGGGTTCGCCGCGATCGCGCCGTCGGCCGCGGCGGGGGAGCCGTTCCACTTCCAGGCCACCGACCTCGGCGCCTACCTGCTGTTCGGGACCGCGAAGGACTTCCTTGCCGCGAGCGAAGGTCTTCTCGGCGAAGCCGCGAACCAGACCGACCACGGACCGGGATCCACGGCGAGCGGTGCCGCACTCGACGAACCGAACCGCGCCGGGCACGAGGTGGCGCGCGGTGAGCTCGGGCGCGCGACCGGCCGCAGCGCATCGATCGTGAGCGCGAAGATCGCGACCGAGGTCGCCGACTGGGAGATCCTCCAGAGCGCGCAGGACGTCTTCGAGCTGAGGCTTCCCTTCGACGATCGCTACCTCGCCGTCGGCGCCGGGAACACGCTGACGCTTGCAGACGCGCGGGGCGATGCGACGCGCTTCGGCTTCACGCTCGCCGACGGATGCACGGCGTTCCCCGAGATCGAGCTGAACGTCGACGGACCGATCGCAACGGGCGAGAGCTCGTACGCGGAGGTGCGTGGATTCTTCGACGCGCACCTGCACATGATGGCCTACGAGTTCCTCGGCGGGCGCGCGCGGTGCGGACGTCCGTGGCACCGCTACGGTCCGAGCGAAGCGCTCATCGACTGCCCGGACCACGAACCGGGCGGCGTCGGCGCAGTGCTTGAGCAGGTCGTGAGCAACAAGCCCGGTCCGCACGACACGTCGGGCTGGCCGACCTTCACGGGATGGCCGAAACCCGATTCGCTTACTCATGAGCAGGTCTATTACAAGTGGCTCGAGCGTGCGTGGCGCGGCGGACTGCGGATGTTCGTGAACCTGCTCGTCGACAACAACGTGTTGTGTGAGGTGTACCCGCTCAAGCGCAACAGCTGTAACGAGATGGACGGCGTGCGCCTGCAGGCCAAGCGCATCCGCGAACTGGAACGCTACATCGACGCGCAGAGCGGCGGACCCGGCGAGGGTTGGTTCCGCATCGTGACCGATCCCTTCGAAGCGCGGCGCGTGATCAACGAAGGCAAGCTCGCGGTCGTGCTCGGGATCGAGGTGTCGGTACCGTTCGACTGCGGCGTCTTCGCCGAGGTGGCGCGATGCGACGAGTCCGACATCGATGCGTCGCTGCAGGAGGTCTACGACCTGGGCGTGCGGCAGATGGAGCTCGTCAACAAGTTCGACAACGCCCTGTCGGGGATCACGGGGGATGGCGGCTCGGCCGGCATCGTGGTCAACTCCGGCAACCTCATCGAGACGGGCAAGTTCTGGCAGATGGAGAC
>JBKJXT010000082.1:0-6977 GCA_046716205.1 Actinomycetota bacterium | reverse complement strand
CGAGATCCAGCTCACCGACGCGATCAGGACGCTCGCGCTCCAGCAAGCGGTCTACGGGCTCGTCTACGAGGGGGTGTGGTACGACGTCGGGCGCAAACTCGACTACCTCAAAGCGAACATCGAGCTGGCCGCGGATCGCGACGACTTGGGCCCAGACCTCAAGGAGTTCCTTGCTGATTTCGCCCTGCGCCGCAAGCTGGTGTAGGACTGTGGCATACGCGTCCACCTCGCCGGCGCTGGCTGTCTTCCCTAGGCCGGGTTCCGAGGTGCTTGAAACCAGATATGGGGGTGTTACGCTCGCCGTGGGTCTAGATGTTGTGGCTGTTTCAGTCAGTCACGCGGTTGGAGAGGGGCACGCCCCTGGGCATCCTCGTTCTCGGTCTGCTCGCCCTGGCATGGGCGGTTGTTCTCGTCCCGACGGTTGCCAAGCCCCGCTTCGAATCCTCGCCGATCGACGGTGTCCGTAACTTCGAGCAGGCGATGGGGATATTGGCCTCGACGAGAACAGGACGCAGCCACCCTCCGGGGAGGTGGGTCATGGTGCCCAAGGATCTTCCCAACGCCCCGGCGCGTCGGCGCAGCCGGATCGTTGCACGCCGGCGCAGGACCTTCGAGCGTCTGCTCATCGCGGCGGCCATCACGCTGGTGCTCGGTCTGCTGCCGTGGTTCCGCGATCTGCTCTGGGTCCATCTCGCGCTGGACATCGGCGTCGCGGGCTACATCGTGCAGCTGCGCCGCTGGCGCATGATCGAAGTCGAGCGAGCGCGCAAGGTGCACTCGATCGCGCCGGTAAGCGACGACACAGAGCCGGTAGAGCGGGTCAAAGAGTCGAGTTAGGCGCTCGTCGAGATAACCCGCACATTCGCGGTGCTCGAACGCCCTTCGCAGTCGATGACTTCAACGCTGACATCTGACACGAGGCCCGGCGGGTCGTAGCTCAGGCGATGTTGCTCGCGCTCGCACGCGAAGACGTCCGTTTTGGTGCGCGCCTCGCCGGTCAAGAGCGGATGAATCATCGCCGTCACTTCGGCGATGCCCGATACCGAGTCGAGGAACACGCACTCGATGCGATCGACCTGGATGTCGGGCCCACACGAGATGTGTGGGGGAGAGACGTCGACGGGGTCCCCGCTGCTTGCGCATGTGGCCTGCATCGCCCAGCGCCCGGACGCGTTCGCCAGGACGTGCCAGCGGTGCGCGCCGAGATGTGGTGTCGTCTGGAAATCGAGCGCACACGTCGGGAACCCGACCGTCGCATCCTCAACGTAGGAGGAGAAGAGCCCGCGGATAGACTCGCGATCCACAACGCCAAGCGACGCGAGCATCCGATGGACCTGCTTGGCGCGCAAGTACATCGCCCAGTCGACGTCCCCCGGGGGAGGGTTTTGCTCCGGTGAGTACGCGCGGAAGATCCGCAGGAATTCCTGCATCTCCGCGTGCCAGGGAGATGACCCATCCTCGGGGTCGTAGACCGGCGCGGGACCGTTGAGGGCGAGGATCCGTCGGCTGGGCAGGACACTGGGGACGTATCCCTCGGTCGGATCATCGACGATCCACGCGTACTGTGGGTCGTAGCCGTCCGGTTGCTGGTTCAGCATCCTCAACATGATGTTGGCGTTGACCAGCATCGCGACGACCGTCACACCTCTCCGCTTCAGCTCCGCATACGTGGTGGTGAACTGACTCTCGTCCTTCTGCACAACGGCGTCGACGGCGAGTTCGTAGCCGTGGTGTCGCAGACGGTTCGCGAAGGCATCGCGAGGGGGTTGGGAGTACGGCGAATCGATGCGCACCATGCCGAATACCGGCGGCTGACCTCTGCTCAGCTCCCTGGCGTTCAGGACCAGCATGTCCGCCATCCCGACGAGCTTCTCGTCGCTGGACGGCGATATCGACGCGGTCCAGCTGCCGTCGTCGTCCTGCGCGACGCGCCCGCCGTGGAGGTAGGGGACCTGAGCGTTCTGTGCCCAGGACCCGATCGAGGTGATCTGGTCATGGCCGAAGGGACCGAGCAGCAGGTCGACTCCGGAACGGGCACATCGCTCGGCTGCACTGCGTGCACCTGCGGGATAGAACTGATCGTCATGGGTCGTCATCGTGACCGAGCGCCCGCCGATGCCCCCAAGTTCCTCGTTCACGTAGCTGAAGTAGAAGCCACCGAACCGGTCTGAATGCCGTGGGACGATCGGCCCCGCGCCGGTGATGGGCACATGCTGGCAGATCTGGATGGGGTCGGTTTGCGCATGCGCGCCGATCGGGATGATGGATAGCGCAAACAGTGCGGCGACCAAGCGTGCGATCGAAGGCTTCATCCCGTTTCCCCCTATGGCTCTCCTGTTTCGCCGCTCGCCAGCCGCCCTCCTGCCGCGGGCGGCTGCTCGTTCGAGGGGACCTGTAGGATGCGGGCCTATGGATCTTTCAGGTATCGCCGCAGAGATACGCAAAAGGCTCGACGCGAAGAACGCCGCACGGGAGAAAGGCCTCGTCGGGTCGCGCGCGGCCATCAGGTTCTGTGCGAACTCCATCCGAGCGGTCCACCGCGCAGAGATGGACGTTGCGAAGGACCTGCAGCAGCAGGCGCGCGCCGAGCTCGACAAGGCGCGCGGGGCGATGCGGGACTTCCCCGACATCTACCACGCCGGGTTCCTCCACGATGCCGAGAAGGAGTACGCGGAGGCGCTCGCGACCTACGCCTTCATCAACTCCCAGCCGGTCCCGACCCCGGAAGAAACCGGCGTTGGCGACGCGGCATACCTCAACGGCTTGAGCGAGGTGATCGGCGAGATCCGCCGGCACATGCTCGACATCATCCGGCATGGGGATCTTCGTCGCGGGGAAGAGTTGCTCCAGGCGATGGATGACATCTATTTCGTATTGGTGTCGATGGACTATCCCGATGCGATCACCAGCGGCCTCCGGCGTTCGACGGATGTCGCGCGTTCCATCATGGAGCGCAGCCGCGGGGATCTGTCGATCACAGCCGTGCAGCGCGGCGTCCAGGAAGCGATCGAGCGGGCGCGCCGAGAGATCTCCGGCTGAGGTGACATGGCTCCGCGCATCCTGGTCTGCGACGACGATGAGGCCATCCGCGGATTGATCGAGGCGGTCCTCGGGCAGGAGTTCGAGATCCTGCACGCCGAAGACGGGGACGCTGCGGTGCGCGCCACGCGCGCCGAGCAGGTCGATCTGATCATCATGGACATCTCGATGCCGATGATGGATGGCATCGATGCGACCAGGGCGCTGAAGGACGATCCGGCGACCGCCGGAGTGCCGGTGCTGATCCTCACGGCGCGCGCCCATTTCGAGGATCGGGCCGCGGGCGAAGAGGTGCACGCCGACGCGTACCTGACGAAGCCGTTCGATCCCTACCAGCTGCAGAAGGTGGTGCAGCACCTGTTGGAGCTACAGGAGAAACGGCGAGGATAGGAGCATCGGGGGTTTGGTAGCATCGTGATTCCCCCGGGGGGTGTAGCTCAGTTGGTAGAGCGCTGCGTTCGCAACGCAGAGGCCGACGGTTCGAGTCCGTTCACCTCCACTTTGACCTTCCGGTAACCGAACACGTCGCGACCTGCGCTTTAGGAACGAGACCGCTAACCCCTTGCGCCGCGCACGCCGCTCTGTAAGAATCTTTGTTACAGAGGAGGGAAGACATGCGCCCCAGTCAGACCGTCACGGTTTCCCTCCCCCCCGACCTTGCTCGCGAGGTGGATCGCGTGGCGCGCAAGGAAGGTCGTAGCCGCAGCGAGATGTTCCGGGAGGCTCTGCGACAGTATCTAGGACGACGCGAGCGGTGGGATCGGATCTTCGCCCTCGGTGAGCAGACGGCGCGACAACTCGATGTCACCGAGCAGGACGTCGCCGCCGCCGTTAAGGCTCGACGTAAGGCACGCACGCGCAAGAAACGACGCTAGTGCGGGTAGTCCTCGACACGAACGTCCTCTTGTCGGCCGTCTTGTTCGGAGGCGTTCCCCGCCGATTGCTGCAAGCGGGCATCGAAGGTCGGCTTCGCCTCGTCACGAGTCGTCATCTGCTGGATGAGTTCGAGGAGATCCTGGAAGAGAAGTTCGGCTTCTCAAGAGCAGCCGCCGTGGAGACTCGAGCCGAGCTCGAGGTTCTCGCGGAGATCGTCGGGCCGGGGGATGTGCCCAAGGTGTGTCGGGATCCAGACGACGATCACGTGCTGGCTACAGCGACGGCCGGAAGCGCCGAGGTGATCATCACAGGCGATCGCGACCTCCTTGTGCTGGAGTGGTACAACAACATCGAGATCCTCACCCCGGCCATGTTCATCCCGAGGCTTAGCGACCAATGATGAGCGATCCCTTTCTCATCGCCCGCAATCCCGATCCGGACTCCAAGCTTCCGTACCTGCTCCGGCTGCCGATCGAATCCGGGATCGTTCTCAAGGCACGCGAGACCTGGCCTCGCACCAAGGCGGTGTACTGCTATCCCGGGGGTGATTGGGATCCCTCGCTCGAAGTCGTCGAGGAGCAACCCGTGGTCTCGTGTGTTCGGCGAGGACCCGCGATCGATCTCGTTCTTCGACGCGGCCGCGAGAGTCGCTCACAGTTCGTCTTCACGACGCTGAAGTCCGGGCATCCTGCCGTGTTCTGGCAAACGCCGAAGACCAGCAAGAACGCCCGCGTCGGGATCCGAGTGCCCAAACGCAAGGCGGCTGGTCTGGACGAGATCGTCATCCTCGTGGATTCCCGCGAAAGATACGGCTACCGGTTCGCCGGCCAGCGTGTACGGACGCAGCGCCATGCCCTGCCGGCCGGCGATTACGCCGTGGAGGACGCCGGCGAGATCGTGGCGGCCGTCGAACGCAAGACCCTCCAAGATCTCGCCAAGTGCGCGATAGACGGATCCCTGCAGTACTCGCTCTCTGAACTTTCATCGCTTCCGCGCGCCGCCGTGGTCGTCGAGGATCGCTACTCGCGTCTGTTCAAGCTCGATCACGTAAAACCGGGGTTCGTGCCTGAACTGCTGGCGCGGCTCCAAGTTCGCTACCCTGTCGTCCCGATCGTCTTCTGCGAAACGCGGCCGCTCGCTGAACAGTGGGTGATGCGGTTCCTGGCGGCGGCCCTGGTCGAGCTGCGCCTGCCGCCTCAACTGGCCGCAGAGAATCCCGCGCCCTATGGCCCGGAACCTCTCACGTGATGCTGGCGACCGGCGGCGCGGCGAGGAAGCGGTTCGCGCACCGGTCTTTCAAGACCACTCGCGATCTTGACATCTCCACTTGACCTTCCGGTGCGCGATCAGTTCGACTGGATCAGCGTCCTCCTTTCTCGGAGCAATGAACCCGCCAGCGATTCCAGCGCACGGCCAAGCAGTTCGCCCGGATCTGCCCCGAGGGCAGATCATCGCGTGCAAAGTCGCGCGTACACGGCATGGCGCGCGAGTGCCCGCACCATTGCGCTAACGTGTACTTACGCTGCAGGAATCGGCGGTCGGTTTTTCGCGAATCCTGTTGCCTGTTGGTGTGCGTACGCAACTTGCAACAGCCGCACTTCGTCGAACGGGCGCGCAGACAACATGACGCCGACGGGAAGTCCGGTGCTCGTGATCCCCGCAGGCACCGAGATCGACGGGCAGCCGTTGAAGTCGAACAGCGACGTGTAGTTCACGAGATCGAAGACACCCGAAGCTCGGGCTTCGTCCTTCCCCGGTGCCGGGCGCGGTGACGTCGGACACAGCACGACGTCGATGCGTTCGAAGATCTTCATCCATTCTTGGATGTTGATCGTGCGCAGGCGCTGCGCGCGCATGTAGTGCTGCCCGTCCCACGCGGCACCGATCCCGAAGAGCACTTGCGTCTGCGGCTGGTAATCCTGCGGTCGCACACGAAGAAAGTGTTCGTGCGCGGAAAGAGGCTCGACGAGCTGGATGACGAGATACGCGGTTGCGGCTTCGTACGAAGTTGCCGGCGGATCGAACTCGACGACTTCCGCGCCGAGATTCGCGAGCTTGTCCGCAGCTGCCCGCACCAACGTGTTCGTCTCCGCTTCGACGCCGTCGAAGAAGACACTCTTCGGGATCCCGATGCGGCGACCAGCGATCGAGCGACCGAGTCCGGTGGTGAAGTCCGGAACCAGAACGTGCGCCGCGGTTGGGTCGCGTTCGTCCGGACCCGCGAACGCGTTCAGCATCAGCGCGCAGTCTTCGACGGAGCGCGCCATCGGGGCGGTGTGATCGAGCGACCATGACAGCGGGACGACGCCCGCGCGGCTCGAACGTCCGAACGTCGGCTTTAATCCGACCGCGTTGCACAAGGCGGCAGGAAGGCGGATCGATGCGCCCGTGTCCGAACCCGTTGCGCCGAGCGCCATCCCCGAGGAGAGTCCGGCGGCTGATCCGCCGCTCGAACCGCCGGGGATCTTCGTCTGATCCCATGGGTTGGACGTCGGCGGCGTCCACACGCCGAATGCGAACTCATGCGTGTTCGTCTTCCCGAGGATGATTGCGCCTGCGCGCCGCAGTCGCGCCACGACGGTTGCATCTTGCGTCGCGGGCGGCGCATCGGAGAGCACCTTGGAACCGGCGCGCGTCGGATACCCCGCGATGTCGTAGAGATCCTTGTGCGCGATCGGGATGCCGTGCAACGGTGTGCGCTGGCCGCCGCTCGCGATCTCATCGGTCGCTTTGCGCGCGGCCGCTCGCGCTTCTTCCGCGAACACCGCGACGTACGCCTTGATCTGTGGATCGAAACGCTCGATGCGCGACAGGCACGCATCGACGAGATCGACCGGCGTGATCTCACGATCGCGGATCAAAGCGGACGCTTCGACGATGGTAAGGTACGCGAGATCGTTTGGCGTCGATGGAGCGGCCGCCGCGGACAGCGGAAGCGGCGCACCCACCGCTGCGGGGATGTTGTGCAACAGTTCAGCGATGCTCAGTCCACCGATCCACGCGCCGGCAGCGCCCATCGCGGTCGCACGAAGCGCCTCGCGTCTGCTTATGCGCTTAGCCAT
>JBKJXT010000081.1:0-9245 GCA_046716205.1 Actinomycetota bacterium | reverse complement strand
TCGCTGGGCTCATAACCCAGAGGTCGCAGGTTCAAATCCTGCCCCCGCTACTACGAAAGCCCAGGTCAGAGGCCTGGGCTTTCCGCATTGCGCCGCGCCTGCACCAGGCCCGCCGCCCCGTCAGCCGAACCCGTCGCGGTTCAGGTTGTGGGGTCATGGTGCGCGATTGCCGCCAGAAGGAATCTCGTCCCCAGTGCGAGAAGTCAATGTCGAACGTCGACCCGACTGGAGGGGTACTGATGGTGCTCCGTGGCCTCGCTGTGGCTCTGATGATGTCATCGATATGGGTAGGCACGCCGGCCAGGTCGGCGAGTACAGAACTCGTGCTCACCCCCGTAGGCGTCTACGCGGCGCCTGTGGCCCTGGCGACGCGGCCCGGTGAGGACGCCATCTACATCGTGGAAAAAGTCGGGCTCATCCGCGCGATCCGCGGGGGGATCCCCGATCCGGTGCCGGTGCTCGATGTGTCCTCGGAGGTCTCGCACGGCCTCGAGCAGGGACTTCTAGGTCTGGTCTTCAGCCCCGACGGTGCGCGGATGTACGTGAACCTGACGGACGTCTCGGGCGACACGCGCGTGTACGAGTACGCCGTCGCCGATGGGCGAGCGGTGGTCTCGTCTCGTCGTCAGATCCTCACGGCCGACCAACCGTTCGAGAATCACAACGCCGGACATCTGGAATTCGGCCCGGACGGATACCTCTACGTGCCGCTCGGAGATGGCGGCAGCGGTGGCGATCCTCTCGGCAACGGTCAGAACCTCGGTTCGCTTTTCGGCAAGATGCTGCGGATCGATCCGACGCCTTCGGGCAACGCGCCGTACACGATTCCATCGGACAACCCGTTCGTTGGCGTCGCAGGGGCGCGCCCGGAGATCTGGTCGTACGGGCTTCGTAACCCGTGGAAGTTCTCGTTCGACCGCGCGACCGGCGACATGTGGATCGCCGACGTGGGGCAATTGCTCTGGGAAGAGATCGACCTGCAGCCCGCATCTTCGGCGGGTGGCGAGAACTACGGGTGGAACAAGATGGAGGGCACGCATAAGTACCGGTCGGGCATCGAGCCCGCGAACCACGTGCCGCCGGTCTACGAATACGGCCACACCGGCGGCAAGTGCTCGGTCACCGGAGGCTACGTATCGCGCGGGCCCGCCACCAAGATCGCCGGCTCGTACATCTACGGCGACTGGTGCGAGGGAAGCATCCACGCGCTGAACACCTCGACGTTCGTCGATACCGACCTCGGGCTCGACGTACCGCTGCTCTCGTCGTTCGGCGAAGGTCCCGATGGAGAGTTGTACGCGCTGTCTCTCGCGGGACCGATCTATCGCCTCGATCAGCTCCCGCAGCTCCCGGAGTGACCGAACGCACGCCGCCCGTTCGCGTACGGGATCGAGGACACACATGTGGCCCCAATCCCGTATGAGAAGCCAGATGAGGGGCCGGGCGCGCGGTGCTTCAGGTCCCGGAGCCGCTTCTTATACGGGATAACGCTCACCAGTGAGCAAAATCCCGTATGAAAGGCGGCGGAGGGGTGGTCGGCGGTCAGCGGACCTAAGCGCCGCCCGGTTACGCGGCGCGCTTGCGCGACTTCGACCGCTGCCGCGTTCGCAGCATCGACGCTGCGCGCGCCTCGTCCGCACGCAGGCCGGCGGCACGTGCCTTCGAGGTCCGCTCCCACAGCGAGGTGAACGTGCCTTCGGTGTACGCGTCCACCAGCCCGGGATGCACGTAGGCGCGCAGACATACCGCCGACGTGTTGCCGAGGATCGCACCTACCGCTTGCGCAGCCTCGTTGATCCGCTGCTTGGTCTCGCGTTTCGAGGAAGCGCTCCCTAGATCCGCGAGCGCCCGCGCGAACAGAACGGTCCCGCCCCACGTCCGGAAGTCCTTCGCGGTGAAGTCGCCGCCGGTGGTGTCACGAACGTAGTCGTTGACGTCTGCGGAACCGACGCTCCCGGTGCTGCCGTCGTCCTGTATGTACGCGAACAGCTGCTGGCCCGGCATGTCGCGGCAGCGGCGAACGATGCGCGCCAGGCGCGCATCCTCGAGCTCCACGTTGTGACGCTTCCCGGACTTCCCGACGAAGGACAAGATGACACGCGAGCCGCGCACGACCGCGTGCTTGTCCCGCAGCGTCGTCAGACCGAACGAACCGTTGTCCTTCGCGTACTCGTCATTGCCGACACGGATGAAGGTGCGGTCCATGATGTTCACGACCGCAGCCATCACCTTCTCGCGCGGCAGACCGTCGCGCCGCAGGTCGGCGCGCACGCGCTTGCGTATCGAGGGGAGCGCCTTAGCGAACTCTGCCATCCGTTCGAACTTCGTCTCGTCGCGTGTGACGCGCCAGGCATCGTGGTAGCGGTACTGCTTGCGCCCGCGCGCGTCGCGCCCAGTCGCCTGTAGGTGGCCGTGCTCGATCGGACAGATCCACACCTTCGTCCACGCCGGAGGGATCGCGAGCGCGCGGATCCGTCCGATGAGGTCGAGGTCGTGGATCTTCTTACCGTCGGCGTCGTAGTAGGCGAATCCCTTGCCGGCGCCCACGCGCTTGATCCCAGGCGCGGCGTCGGTGACGTAGCGCAGCCCGGGAACCGAGATAGGTGCGAGAGTCATCACTATCGAAGGTCCGCGCGCGTGGGTTGAAGCTCGATGTCGAGCCGCGTGGGTTGAAGCTCGATGTCTGCCATGGTCGCCTCCGCGGCCGCCGCATCCAGCTGCGCGCCGACGGTGCTTGCATCCCCACGCGACGCGCTTTCCAAACGATGGTTGAATCCCTCTCGCGCGGGTATCGATGGGGGATAGGACGACCTCACAGGAGGCTGGTAGTGCGCGCGCAGATGGATACCGGATCTCCCGCTCGGTTGGTACGCGAGATCGCAGAGGACAGCGGCACGCTGATACGCAAAGAGATCGAGCTTGCCAAGCACGAGCTGACGTCGATGATCACGACGAAGCTCACTGCGGCGGCCACGTTCGCCGGCGCGGGGCTGCTCGCGTTGATCGCGGTCGTGTTCGCGGCGCACGCGGTGGCCGCGGCGCTTGCCGGCGTGATGAGCGAGTGGCTGGCCTACCTGGTGGTGACGGTGGGGCTGGTTGGACTCGCCGGCTTCGCTGCCATGTTCGGACTCGCCACCATGAGGAAGCGATCCGGCGCGCTGTTGCCGGAAACGACCAAGACGATCAAGGAGGACATCGGATGGGCACGGAAACAGCTCAAACGGTGAAAGAGATCGAACAGGCGCGCGAGCGCATCTCGAACAACCTGCGTCAGCTCGAAGGCCGTCTCCCGTCGCCGGTACAAGCGGCGAAGCGCGCCGGGACGGTTGCCGTCGGCGGCGGCGCCGGTGGCGGCATCCTGTGGTTCGCCGTGCGGCGCTTGATGAAGAAGCGCGCCAAGCGCAAGCAGGTCGTGGTTTCCTCCGCCCCGGTTCAAGCGATCGTGCAGCTCGTCCCGGAGCGCTGGGCGAGCGCGGTGGCGGACGGTCGTGGGCGCGCGTGGGCGGCGGGGATGGGCTCGGCGCTGATCCTGCTGGAACTGATGGAGCTACGCAGGCTCCGGTCGCTCAACAAGGCGCTGGTCGCGACCCGGCGCTAGATCAGGCCACGCCGGCTGCGGGAGATGCGGCCCGCGGCAGGTCGCCGAGACGACCCGGGAACGCGATCACGACGCCGCCGGCCGAAGCACGGAGCTTGCGGCTGGCTGCGGCAAGCATCATCGCGAGCATGAACGCAGTGCCGATGGAGGCGATGAAGCCTTTGTGCCCGAGCACGCCCGCGGCACCGATCTGCCACAGCGCGAGGTAACGACGGTGGTCTCCGTTGCCGCGCTCATACAGATGGTCGGACACGTATGAGGTCGTCGGGCCGACGAGCTCATACTGACGGATGATGCTCGGCGCGTACGCACCCCGGTCGGTCTGCTGGGCGCGCACGGACACCAGCATCGCCGGCGCACTCACGATCGCGCCGATCACGAATAGCACGATCGCAGAACGCGCACGCCCGGCGCGGGCGTCTATCCACGGCGCGATCGCTGCGAATGCGGGCGCGAGGCCGGGGATGAGGAGACGCGGGCCCCACGACCAGCCGCCGGCCCACGACCACCACGTCGCGGTGAGGACGAAGGTGATCGCGAAGTTCGCGGTGATGAGGATCGCGGTCGAACGGTCGCGGCGCGCGAGGCGGATCAATGCCAGCGGAACCAGCGCGACGATCGGCGCGAACAAAAGCAGGCTCTTGGTCGGGCTGCCCAGCAGACCGCTGGCTCCGGTGAGGAACGGCGTAGTGAATCCTTCGCCGTGGTAGCCGAAGTCGGTCGCAGATCCGAAGCGTGCAAGGTTCCACGCAGCCATCGTCAGACAGCCAAGCGTCAGCGGGACCGCCGCGCGCCGCAACGCGGCGATCCCATCCCGACGCCAGATCACGAACAGCAGCACGGGCGCGAACGCCAGCACCTGTGGACGGGTCAGCAGTGCGTAGGCAAGCGCGACACCCGCGGCGCCGGGACGACGCGCGATGCTGCGCTCGATCGCCAGCACCATGCACAGTGCGGTCAGCGGTTCGCTCAAGAAGTCTTTGGAGTAGGGGAGCAGGAAGGTGCCGGCAACGCTCCCGATCGCGACGAGCAATGACGACCGCACGCTCCCACGCAGCCTGCGCGACAGCAGGTACATCGCCACCACGAGCATCGCGGTGATCAGCGGGATCGTGACGGAGACGGCTGCTTGCTCGAGCGTCTCGCCTCGCACGCCACCGAGCTTCTGCGCGACCGGGCGAGCCGCGACGTAGGGAAGGATGGACAACGCCGGGAGTCCGATGCCGTACTTGGAGTAGTACTTGCCGTCGCGCCCGGGCACACCAGCCGACGCAGGGACGTCGATCGCGCCGCGCTCGACGATGGCTTCGGTCGTCTCGTACATCGAATGCCCGTCCGAGACGGTGATCGCGCCTTCGTGGAGGAGTAGGAACAGCGACGCCATCGCGAGGAACAGCCACGCGCAGATGCGACGTTCGTCTCGATCCGCGAACAACTTCTCACGTGCGCTCGATGGTGCGGTCTGCATCCGGTTCCCTCCGCCGCGGCGCCCCACGCGCCACGTTGCTGGAGATAACGCGGGGCCCCGTCACCTCGTCGCAGCCTCAGACGCTGGGCATTTGGTGCGTGCTGGCACCGAAGGTCGCGAAACGGGCAAGAACCGACCGGGGCAATCCGGCAATCGGCGGAAGGGCGAGCAGGACCCGAGAGTGGACGCATCACGCGAACCGGCAATGGGGACGAAACGTGGGCTCGGTCAGCAAAGGGCGCGCGGGGTGAACTGGCTCAGCAGGCGGCGGTCAAGAGGCGATACGGGTCGCGGGGAGCGCCGCCGCCGGGGTGCCATTCGAAGTGCAGGTGTGAGCCCGAGCAGTTGCCGGTGCATCCGGCGCGCCCGATGAACTCGCCCTGGGCCACGCGTTGGCCCGGACGAACGGACTCCGAGGACATATGGGCATACACCCATTCGGTTCCCGTCGGGTCGCGCAGGATGATGCCGATCCCTATCCAGCCGCCGTACGGCGTCGCGACGATCGTCCCCGGAAGGACGGCGCGCGCTGGCGTGCCCATCGGTGTCGCGATGTCGCTGCCGGCGTGGGGGCCGCCTGGGCGTGGATCGCCGAAGTTGTTCGAGATGTAGTTGTAGCCGGTGAGCGGACAGGCCAGGCCACGCGCAGAACGCGAGCCGCGCAATGTGCCGCGCGGCGACACCGAGTTCAGGTAGCCGAGGAGCTGCTGCATCTCGCGGAGCTTCGCGAACAGTTCGGCGCGCCGCGAGCTGAGCTCTCGCGACTCCCGCGCCGCGTGTGCCTGTGCGGCAGCCAACGCACGCGATTCGCTGGCTGCATGCAGAGAAACCGCGCGTGCTTCTTCAAGGACGCCCCGCTCGCCGACGGCCATCTGCTCGAGGTAGACCATCCGTGCGACGTACAGGTTCAGGTCGTCTACCGACGAAGCGAATTGATCGCTGCGCGAGGTCGCGAACATGTACAGCTGGGCGGAGCGCCGGCCGATCGCCTCCCGCAACGTCGCCTGACGGGCGCGCGCGGTGCTGATCTCCTTCTGATGAGCGCGGATCGCGGCGTTCGCGCGCACCAGTGCGCCCTCCGCGCGGTCGAGGCGGGAACCGACCTGTTGGATGGACGTCTTCAGCGAGCGGACGCGGCCCGAGATCTCCGAGGCGGTGAGCGCTTGCGCCGGTGCGCTGGGGAGGACCAACGAAGCCATCGTGAATACGATGACTGCCGCCGTTGCGTTACGGGTCCTCATAGGGCCTGACGTCGGTGCGCGTTGGGGGTACCGCAGCGCTCCGGGGGAAGGTACGGCGGGTAAGGCTGCCAGGTTGGGAGGGAGGGGTCAAATCAGGGGGCTGTGGAAACTGACGCGGACGTCAGAACGGGAAAACCGCTGGTGGATCGCGGTGCTATTAGCCCTGCTCAGCGCCTGTTCTGGCGCGTCGCCTGTCGTTTCCAGGGCCGCACCCCCCTGGTTCATCGAGCGCGACCTCATCGACATCGGATCCCCCAACGACGCGCGAGTGATCGCGACCCCCTCGTTCGAGCCGGCGAGCTCTGCGACCTGGCTCGGGCACAAGTCCGCGGTCGTGGTGCTCCTCGGCGAGCGGATCGCTCGCGCCTACCCGGTCGCGATCCTCATGCGCCACGAGGTCATCGACGACGTCATCGAGGGGCTCCCCGTCGCGGTGACCTACTTCCCGTTGGCGGACGCGGTTGCCGTGTGGGAGCGCAGCGACGGGCAACGCCCGCTCACCTTGCGGCCATCCGGCAAGGCCTACCGCAGCGATTCGGTTCTCTATGACCTCCAGACCCGTTCGTTGTGGCCGCAGGCGAGCGGGATAGCCGTGCTCGGCCCGATGAAAGGTGTGCGCCTGCGGCTGGTGCCTTCCTTGTTGGCATCGTTCGGCGCCTTCCGAGACGCGTTCCCGAACGGCGAGGTGCTCGCGCGCCCCAACCCTGCCGCCGATTACGACCTTAATCCTTACGCCGGTTACGACCGCCGGGCGGGGCCCCCGCAGAGCCTGTTCCTGTCCCGTGCCGACCGGCGCGCGCCGCCGATGCAGCGGGTGGTCGGGTTCCTCAACGCCGCCGGGTATCCGACGACCTTCCGCTCGCCGCCGACCGCGGGGTTCCAAGCCGACGACATCATCGCCATCACCGAAAAGGGCGTCGCATCGCCGCTGGACGCCGGGAAGGTCTCCCTGGGTCGCCCGCTCGAGGTGACCAACTTGTTCAAGCAACGGCGCGGCGAACCCATGACGCGCGATGAGCAAGGCCGCATCGTCCACGCGAAAACCGGCAGTGTGTTCTCTTCGCTCGGGATCGCGGTGGACGGTGAGCTGAAAGGCGCCAGGTTGTCGCCGGTTCCCCAGGTGCATGCGATGTGGTTCGCCTGGCAGTCGTTCAACGAAGACCGGGCCTTGAACTGAGCGGGTAGGGTGGGCGCGATGGCGGGCCAGGCGGCGCTGAACGCACGGTTCGAGGACGAGGTCATGCCTCTGCTCGGACCGATGTACGGCGCGGCGATGCGCCTGACCCGCAACCCGAACGACGCGGAGGATCTGGTCGCCCAGACGGTGGAGCGCGCATGGCGTGCCTTCGACTCCTTCGAGCCAGGATCGAATCTCAAGGCGTGGCTGTACCGCATCCTGACCAACACGTTCATCTCGAACTATCGCAAGCAGCAGCGTGAACCGCAGACCGTCTCGGCGGACGCATCGGACGATTTCAACCTCTACGACGTCTTGGTCGAGCAGAACCTCACCCCGGAAGCCGAGTTCCTGGATCAGCTGCCCGATGAACAGGTCAAAGCGGCCCTCGAGGGCCTTCCCGAGCAGTTCCGCACCGCCGTCCTGCTGGCGGACGTGGAGGGTTTCAGCTACCAGGAGATCGCTGATATCACCGATGTACCCGTGGGGACCGTGATGTCGCGGCTCCATCGTGGAAGGAAAGCCCTGCAACGCGCGTTATGGGAATACGCGCGGGCGCACGGCCTGGTTGATCGCGAGGAGCCATGGGAGACGCCAAGGCGCACTGTAGAGAAGTCCTAGAACGGGTATTCCTCTACATAGACGACGAGATGGGGGCGGTCGACTGCGCCCTTATCCGCCAGCATCTGCATGAGTGCGCGGACTGCCTCAAGCACGTCGACTTCGAGGTTGAGCTCAAACGGATCGTGCGCACGAAATGTAGCGAGTCGGTGCCGCCTGCCTATCTGGTCGAGCGGGTGCGGGCCTTCTTCCGGGAAGCCACGTAGATCTCTAGATCTCTCCGCGCTTCTCTAGCGTGCGCGTCAGTGCCTGGATCACGCCGGGGTCGTACTCGAACGCCATCCCTGCGTGCAGCCGCTCCAGCGCGTCCCAGGAAGACAAGCCGATGCCGTTGCGCAGCGTGAAGTCGTCGTAGGAGCTCGCAACTTTGATGATCTTCGCGCCGAGCGGGATATCGCGATTGGCATCTTCGCCTCGCCGGCGATAGGGCTCGTGCTGATGCTCGATCATCCCGGCGACGCGCGGGAAGTGGCCTGTTTCGCGAACGATGCCGGCGCCCACGATGGCGAGCTCCGCCTTGTTCGCGTAGTCGGGCGCCATCTCCGGGTCCGGGATCGATACGCGCCCGATGTCATGCAGCAGCGCGGCGTACTCGATCTCAGCGGTTTCCTGATCGTCGACACCTAGCTCCCGCGCGATCGCGACGGCGAGTGCTGCGGTGCGCGTGGAGTGTCCCTGCACCGAGTAGCCGGCCATCTCAGGCACCTTCGACAGAGCGCGGATCGTCTGCAGGTAGGTGACCCGGATGGACGCGAACTGACGGAAGGCGAACTGCGTGGCCGCAAGCGGTGCGAGGAACAGCGGGAAGGACCAGTAGCGCAGAGACGGATACGCGATCGCAAGCAGGGCTCCAACCGACAGCACCGATAGGTGCAGCGCGCTCGTAGAGCGGAGCGCGCCGACGAACACCGGAAGGAACGGGATGCGCTCGCGCATGGCAGAGTGGATCGCTTGCGAGGTCGTGTGCACGGCGAGCACGGTCACCAACATCGCGCCCGCCCCCGCGATCGAGATGGCAGGTACGAGCGGCTCAGAGGCGGAACGCAGCGCCTGGCCGGTGTGGAATGCAGGCAGCGACGGGATCGACGCCAGCACGTTGTAGATCCATGCAGCGCCGGCCAGCCCCAAGACGTGCGTGGC